>JANXUM010000205.1 GCA_025356215.1 Bryobacter sp.
ACGCTGATCACCCGCAACAGCAGCTCTGGATCGAAACCTCGCCGCACTTCAACCCGCCGCCCATTACTTGCCACCACGGCGATATCCGGCGTCTTGCCCTCTTCCGGCTTCACCGTCACCACTACGGGCAACAGGCGTTGCCTCCTCCTAAATCTCTCGTTCTCACGCCTCAAGTAATAATCCAGCGTCGAGACAACGATCCCTGCTTGCTCGCTGAACGCCCGCCGGGTTAAGTCCCCAGCACGGTAGGCCTCTACCAGTTCCGTTCCCCCATCCGCTTGCCTAGGCCGTTTGCTCATCCTTCCACTGAAACAGCAATCGCAAGCCCTTTCAAGATGGGGTTGCTCTGTCGCTTATAAGCTTTTTACACCCTCACTTGCTCATGCGGGTTCGCTTTTCCGCCGCTTACAAAGCATCCACTTACAACACCCCACAACGCCGCTCATCTTAGTGGCGGACGCAACGGGAATCGGCCGCCCAACCCTCGAAATCATCCACAAGGAATTCACTTCCCACAGCAAGCCCAACCCGGCGCGCATCGAAGGAATCGTCTTCACCGGAGGCATAACGGTAACAGAACTTAAACACCCGGCCCTGCCGCCGACTTATTCCAAGTCCCCAACCTGGATCTCATTCAGACGCTCTTACAAGCAACGGAAAACATTCAACTCCAACCTGCCCCAGGGCTGGAATACGCAAGCGTCCTTGCATCGCAACTCAAAAGCCTCCGCTACGCCAACAGCCGCCTAACGGGCCAAACAACGGTCGAGGTAACGCCTGCTACAAAGCTAAACCCTTCGCTGCGCAATGTCTCCAGCGTCATCATGTCCCAATTGTGCAACGTCGAAGTACCCGGCAGCCTACCGCCCAATCGCAATCAACTCCTTCGCCGTCCGGTGATAGATCCGCTTCCCATCAAACGACGGAGTGTTCTGGCTCCAAGTCTTCCCCAGCGGCCCCAGATCATTTACCCCCAAAATCGCCATCTCATCCAACACCCGCGCCCGTGCGTCAATCACATAAGTTGTCCCCACGCTCACCGTGAAATAGATCTTATGATCCAGCGCCGCCGGGCTGCCCCAAAACGCCGGCGTCTCCCACCCATCCATCCGAGATCGGTCCTCGGTCGCCACATCCACTCCCGCCGCGTTCCACGTCTCAGTCCGCAACGCCATCCCATAAAGCCGCTTCCCCGCATCATCGACAGCCACCGGCAACTCTAGATACTCCACCTTCCCCGTGGCAACATTCACCCGCCCCAAGCAATAAGCCGGCCCAGCCCGCCCCTTCGGCGGCTTCTGATTCCGCCGATGCCGCGCACTGGTCAAGAAGTAATGAAACCCATCGGCAACGATATTGGCATGCCAGGCCGGCTGCACCCGCATCACCTCGCCCGCCGCCAACGGCAACCCATCGCCAACCTCCCGCAAGTTCACATTCAAGAGCGAGTCGTAGCGTCCCGCTACGCGATCCCAACGCCGGTAATCGACACTCCGCACCAGCGACTGCTCCCGCACGAGCGCCCCGGTGCGAGCGTCAATCACCAGGTGCGACTCCTCCGGATTCATCCGAAACCAATAGACAAAACGAGCATCCCAATGCATCACATAGAGCGCCTGCCAGGTCGGAGCATTCTCCTCGCCCCCATCGGCCACAAACTTCCAAAAACTCTTCCCTGTCAAAGCATCGGTCAAACTCAACCCCACCGGCCGCTCGGGAACATCATGCCACCCCCCACGCCCATGCAAGATAGCAACCCGCCCATCAGCGGTCTTCCCCAACCGAGGAGTATTGTAAGTCGTAGTGCCGTCCAAGTTAGTCCAAACTAACTTGCCCGTCAACTTGTCAAAAGCTTTCAAGTAATTCCAACCAACCTTCTCCCCCGGCTCCACGTTATAAATCAGCTTCCCGCTCATCATCGGTTCAAACTGTTTGTTAAACGGAAACGGCTTCCCCCATGGCGTAAACTTACGACGCCAAACTTCCCGCCCCGCCCAAGTCCAACACCCCATCTCCCCACTGGCGTTATAGAACCAGACATGCTTCCCATCGGTCATCGGAGTCGGCGTCGTCGAATCGCTATACGCATAAACCATGGGGCTCTTCTCCACCCCATTCAACTCGACACTCCAAATCGTCCGCCCCGTGCGCGCGTCGACAGCCAATCCAGAAATTCGGCTACTAAATCCCTTCTCCCCCGCGGCAAAAGTAGTCAAGAACAAGCGGTCACCCCAAACCGCAATGCCACTTTGGCCAGCATTAGGCAAACTCACCCGCCAAGCGATATTCTCATTCCGCGCAACGCTCCAGCGAACGGGCGGCACACCGCCCTCCGTCTGCCAAGTCCCATGCGGCCCCCCGGCCTGAGGCCAATTCGCCGCAATCAACCCCAAACAAGCAAAAACAAAAACAGTACGCATCGGCCACCGAGTCTATCGCAGCCCTTCACACTCCTCCTGTCGTCAACTCCAGGGGATGACGCGGCGACGGATACCCGACAACATCCATTGCAGGATCAGGCCGGTAAAAGCGGCCAGTACGACTCCCAGGTAAAGCTTGTCAATGGCGAAGACTTGGTAGGAGCTCCAGATCAAATTCCCCAGTCCGGAGTTCGCCCCCAACAACTCCGTCGAAATCGTCACCACCAGTGCGGTACCGATGGCAACGCGAAGGCCTGTGAAAATAGCGGGGAGGATGGACGGCAGATAGACGTCAAGCAGGAGTCGCCCGGGACTGGCCCCGTAGTGGCGCGCCAATTGGACAAGCTTCTGATCGATCGCACGCACTCCCTCAATCACGTGAAGCGCCATGATCACTAAACAGGATGCCGCGACAGGTGTGGTTCTCGCACTCTCATTGACTCCAACCAACAACATGACGAGCGGCAAAAGCGTAACCTTAGGGACCGAACCAAGAGCCAATAACAAAGGCTCCAGCACTCTCCGAGCAAATTCGGTGGTGCCAAGGAACGTGCCAATAATGATTCCTGCGCTGCCTCCGGCCAAAAGCCCAAGCCCCAGACGCCGAAGCGTTGCCATCAAGTGCAGCGGAAGTTCTCCGGTCTTCGTAAGGCGAACCGCGCAACGCGCCAGATCGGCGGGGCTCGGTACAAGGAGCGGATCCACAGTCTTCGACGTTACTGCAAGCTGCCACAGCAGTAGCAGGCTTACCGGCGCAAGCCACGCCAGCATCGGCTCGGCATTCGGCAACTCGCGTGCCATCACGCGCTTCATCGCCGCCTCGAGCCAACGATGGAAGCGGGACGGCAGTAACAATCCCGCTAGACTGGCGCCTCCAAGAAGCCAGTTCCTGCGATCGGCGGCGGCCCTCAAAGGACTGATCCGGAACGCCCCGGCCACAAAAAGGCAAGCCTGCCGATAAGCTTCTTCTTGGTAGGCAAGCCAGGCAAAATAGCGCTGCATGTTACTGCTGCCGATAACTAGCGTCTCCTTGCTTGTCAATGGTTGGTAACTCAGGATGCGACCGAGGAGCTTTTGCCATTCCGGAACGGCGTCGTGCCAGTGGCGCGACATCTGGGTCGGATGCCGGCGATAACTAGCCAATTCTTCTGGCGTCGCTTGCACATTCCCTGGGCGAAGAAGCGCAATCCGCAGCACGAGATCCTGATCGTAAGCGCGCGCAAGAGATTTGTCAAAGCCGCCGCATTCAACCACCACCGATCGCCTTGCCATGATCGTCGAGGTCATGCCGATAACGAAATCCCGGACAAGCTCATCGAAAGAAATTGCGCCGCGCCACCGGCTCGGCGGAATCTTGAGTTCTCTGCCTTGTTCGTCGATCCAGCGATACCAGCAAAACGTCAAGTCAGCTTCTGGATGGGCTGCTAGATGTTGGACTTGGGCTTCCAATTTCCGCTCCGCCCAAAGGTCGTCATGGTCGAGGAATGCCAGAAATTCGCCGCTGGCTTCGGCAATCGCCCGGTTCATCGCAGAAGGGGCGCCTTGATTGGACTGACGTAGGATTTGTATGCGACTGTCGCCCAAAGCCTCGATCGGGACAAGACAACCATCAGTGGAACCGTCATCGACGACGATTACTTCAAAGTCCTGCACCGTTTGAAAGAGGACGGAGTTTACTGCTTCCAGAAGATACGATCCCGCATTATGAACGGGGATCAAGACCGAAACTAAAACTGCCATTTGAATGCCAATTGCAATTGGCGCGATGACGTCGTGGTCGTTGAGATCCTGCCGGCACTTACAACGCGGCGCCCCGCCGAATCAAATAGTTCAGAGCGGGCGGGAATCGAAAAATTGGGATGATTGAAGACGTTAAAAGCCTCCAGTCGCACCTGTGCCCGGCTCCGCTCCTTATGCCAAATCAACTTGTGAACGGCAAAGTCGACATTGACCAGGCCGGGGCCTGTGAGGATATTGCGGCCGAGGTTTCCGTAAAAGCCCGCGCCCGGTAACCCAAATAGCGAGGTGTCAAACCACTTTTGCGGATCGCCGAGTATCTGCTTGTCGCCGGGTTGGCCGATGTAATCGGGCCGCTGGCCAAGATCCGATGTGCCGCCTCTCAGACGGGCCCGATCGAAACCAACCCGCGGGCTAAAGGGATTGCCCGTCTGTGCCTGAAGAAGGCCATGAAATTCCAAACCCCAACGTGCCTGCCAAATGCCGTTAACCGCGGCAACCTGACGGATATCAAAATCCGAAGGACCCCGGTTCTGACTGAAATCCCACATCTGGGGTACGTTGTCGCTGTTCACGCTGTCGTTGAAGTGAGCCGACGAAGAATTGTCAATGGACTTCGACCACGCATACTTCGCCTGCAGCCGCACTCCTGCGGTCAGTCGGCGCTCGACGCTGCCCTGTAGCGCGTGGTACACGGAGTTGAATTGATACAACCGCACGCCAATGCGGTCAAAAGCGGGGTTGATCGGGATCGTGTCGGCAAAGAAGATTCGGCCATCGGCCGTGCGGCGAGGAAAGCTTGTGTTGAGATTGCCAACCTGGCCCGGCAGGTGAATTCCGCGCGAGCCAACATAGCCAATCCGCGCAACCGTGGATTGCCCAACCTGATGCTCAATGGCCGCATGCCATTGGACAACATAGGGCTGTGGCGGTGCAAACTCCATGCCGTCCGGACTGGAGATCTGGGCGGAAGCAGGACCGGCGGGCAACGCGGGGAAAGCCGGGTTGCGCAGAACCACGCGACCGTAAAACGGAGGAGTCCGGACACCGGGAAGGGAAATGTCGCGCGTGCTGATCACTTCGTAGAACTGGCCGCCACCAAGCCGAAGGACGGTCTTACCGCTGCCCAATATATCCCACGCCAATGATAAGCGGGGGGCAAAGTTGAGCTTCGAAGGATTCTCAAACAACGGACCGCCAACCTGAGTTGACTTGTCCGTAAGCGGGGAGCGAAGTGTCGCAATCTTTCCGTTCACTTCGTTCGGGACGCTGTAGGACTCATAACGCACTCCCATCATCAGTTGGAGCCTCGGGAAGATGCGCCACTCATCCTGAATGAACCCGTAGCCTACAACCTGACGCCAGCCGCGAACGGTATCCGAATCGATCGGCATCAACTCCGCCGAATCCGGGACGCCACGGATAAAATCGCGCACCCCTGCGAATCGAAAGTATCCGTTGCGATTGAAATCCGAGATCAGGTTGAATTGAATCCTGTCAAGCCCCGCTCCGCCGCGCAGAGTATGGCGTCCAACGTGATGGCTAAAGTCGTAATTGAACTGGTAGTCATTGGTGACCGGCGTTCGCGGACGATTTCGAGTGAGAAATCCGAAATCGGCCATGCCTGTGACTGTGATTGTGCCGAGAGACAAGCCGGGGAGGAAGCGGAGTGCGTCCGTGATCGCAACCAGCGGCGCGACCGTCTCACCGTTCTTGACGCGACTGAATCCGGCACGAAAAGTGTGCAACGTATTGGCCGAAGCGATCCACTGCAACTGAGTGTTGACAAAATGATGCCGGGACACCGAGTTACTCACAAAAGCTCCGAAAGCATCGGGCGCCGTGGTCTGACCGTCATCGAGCGTGTATCTAGCTGAAAATCGTAAAAGGCTGGACGGCACCCAGTCTACTTTCCCTGTGCCATAATCCTCACGCGAGTTCGTCTTGACCTGGGATCCATACTCGCCAGTGCCGTCACCGTAGTCCAGCGTCGTATTCGGAAGCGGATAAAGAGCGAGGAAAGGACGCACGGAAGCGACAGCATCCGCGCGAATAGCCGCGTTCGGCACAATCGAGCGGGCCGTGTTACCAGTGGATTCGCGCAAAGCCTCGTAGTTAGCGAAAAAGAACAAACGATTCCTGAGGATGGGGCCACTTACCGTGCCGCCGAACTGATTCCGCCGCAGAGGCGGAATCGCTTCATTCCCGGCATCGAAGAAATTCTTCGCATCAAGCGCGGAGTTACGCAGGAACTCATACAGGGACGCGTGAAACTGATTCGCCCCCGACTTGGAGACGGTCGTAAAGACCGCACCGCCAGAGCGGCCGTATTCCGCGCTAAACGGGCTGGTCACAAGGCGTAGTTCCTCTACAGATTCGATACCAAGCTGGCGGCCTGAAGAACTCGTTGGCGCCCCCGACGAGGAATCATTAACCCAGATGCCGTCCATCCGGTAGTTCAGTTGGTAGGGGCGGGACCCATTGACCGAGAGATGCGTGCCCAAGCCTATGCTGATGTCGCGCCTGGCCGTGCGGGAAACTGTTGCCCCATCCTCAAGTGTCGTGAGTTCGTAAAGGTCGCGGCCGTTGACCGGCAGCGACTCCAGTTTGGCCCGCTGAACCGTCGTGCCCCAGTCCGCGGCTGAACTGCTGATCAGCGTCGGCCGCCCTTCCACGGTCACCGTCTCACTCGTGTCTCCAATCTGGAGTTGAAAGTCGACGCGAACCGAGCGGGCTACACTCAGCTCGACAACGTTACGGCGTTGGGAACGGAAGCCTTTGTGCGAGACTTCCACATCGTAGCTGGATGGGGGAAGGCCCGGCGCGGAAAATCGCCCGCTTGCGTCCGTGCTGCCTTGGCGTTGGGCTTTGGTTGCGGCGTCAATGATCGAAACAGCCGCGCCTTGGATCGCCGCTCCCGACGCGTCCGTGACGATCGCTTCCACCGTGCCGGAACTCTGGCCAAATAAAACTAAGGCCGATGCAAAGCAAAACGTAAGCTTCCAATTCATTTTGATTTCCCCGCCAGCACCAACTGGGCCTGCTTCCAGAATCTCGTGTCCGCCACCTGCGAAGCCTGTACTCCACTCTCAATGTAGCCGCGGCGCTGACCCCACAAGATCAATTTGGCGACATCGTTCAAGTGGATCGCGCCGTCCGGCGTAGACGCAAACTCGCAATGCTGATCGAAGGACTTGATGTCGATATTGTTGGAGGCCGCAAACTCGCGGAGGAACTGCGGCACGCAGCCCGCCAGTGAGTCCTTCACACCACGCAGATAGGCTGCGACAAATCGGGCCCCGGTTTCGGGTTCCTCCAGAATCTTTCCACCGAAGAGTACGTACGAATATTGAAAGTCGGGATTGATCCGAGCCGCGACCGGCTCGCGAAAGTAGCCCTTCTCCGTCAGTCTTTGTCGATAGGCGTCTCCCGTGCTCGCCATCACCGCGTCGACGCTTCCGTTCTCGATGGCGAGTAATGACTCCGCGCGCCCAACGTACATACGCTCCACATGGTCGAGCGGCAGCCCAGCCGATTCAAGGATTGTGTCGAGAAAGAACTCGCTCACGCCCGATCTTTGAACAAAGCCAATCTTTTTCCCTTTCCAACTCCGAGGGTCCGCGGCGGTCTTTCCAAAGCGATCCTTTCGGGCATAGAGCACCCCAATGTCATGGCATTCCGGCCCGACAATCTCTCTTCCGCAGACAATCCGGATGCGGGCGCCCTGACCGACGGCGTTGAACAGCGCGGGGCTGGCGCCGGTCAGACTCGCCTCCAGTTCGCCCTTGATGAGCAATGGAATATGCTGCGCCGCCGAACTCAGTTGCTGGGTCTCGATCTCCAGGCCATATTCTTTGAAGTAACCTCGCTCGATTGCAATGTAGAACGGGCTCAAGGAGGGAAACTTGGAAATTCCAACTTGGATCTTTCGTGGGGCATACGCGGATAAGTTCCGGGCGCCGGCCAAAGCCAGCCCGCCGGTCATGAAGCTTCTACGGTGCATTGTGTTCCTTATGCCTTGAAAGAATCAGGGGCAGGCGCTTGCCTGAAAAACCAACGTAGGGTTCCTGCCGTACCACCCGCACACTGTCGCCATGCTGCCATCCACGAACGGTAACCGCCCCTCCAAACAGACGACGGATGCGCCCGAGGAAAAAGTCCCTCACCGCCGTCTCGGACAGCTCCCCAAGCCGGGGATGAAATCGCAAAACGATCAGCGTGGCCCCCGTCGCGCGGTCGTCTTCCACAAGCTGATAATCGCCGGGCACGCCGCCAAACGCCGTCGGCAGGTCGTGTTCGAGAATCTGAAGAATATCGGTGCCAATCAGGGTCGTGCCGTGTCCGGTCAGCCGTCCGATACTGGACACATTCCGGACAAGCTTTCTGTAACCCAGCTTGCTGAATTCACACTGGCATGTCGCCGGAACGATCTCGCCAATGTCGTCGAGGTCGAGGTTGAGATACAACCGCGGCGTAACGGGCAGTAACGTTGTAAACAGCAGGGAGTTCACGGCCGCCGCCGAAAGCGGAGCGATGCGGCGGTGCGATATGGCGGCCAGGGAATCTTCCATTAAATGCATGGCGTCACTCTCGGGATAGTGCGAACAAGCAAAGCCGACGGAGCCGACGTCGTTCGTACGGTAGGCGGGCGCGCAACGGGCACCCGACTTTTGTATCGCTGCCCGTTTGCCAAGCGTGATGGGCTCTCCGCCGCCATGAAACGTCGTTCCGGAAAGGTCGATGCCAAGCTCTTGCGCCGCGGCCGACACATACACCGCTGTGCTGATGTTCGATAGGACAAAGCTGGCCCCGTGCCGGGCGATCCATCGGGCAACCGGCTTGAAATCGTGTGCCGGCAGGTACTCGGGGAACGGAGCTCGGACGCCAAGCATCCGGCTCTCCAGAACAAGGAGATTCGTCGCCAGCCGGTAATGCGCCGAGTCCCTCAACGTCCCGCCATCCGCGAACCATTGGTTAAGCCGCAGTCCGGCGCGGTGGTAGCGCACGGCGCTGGAAAACACATGCGGCGCGGGCAAGATCGGCATGACCGCAACTTGTGGCTGCCCGTCCGCCTCAAACTCTCGCCGCACAATTGAGGGATACATCGCACGCCAGGTTAGGCAAGCACCCGATGCGTTGAACCGCGCCCGAATCCCGCTGGTCGTACCGCTCGACACTACCTCCCACGCACCATAGCCTGCGGGGTTAATGAAGCTCTTCTCGTCTGCGAAAATTTCCTGCCCGGAGCGGACAATCGGCTCGCGCCCCTTCAACTCCTGGTGCCTAAGATAAACTCCCGCCTGATGAATGGCGGCAAGGGCTGGCTCCAGGCCCTCCGTGCGCACCAGCTTCTCAAAGTCTTCCCGCGTGCAGCCAGCCAGCCGAAACATAATTGCATAGGGATGCGTGGGATCGGCAAAGACAGTGCTGGCCAACAGCGCGAGAAAGCGCTCCGACCGGTGAACGATCTGATCCCGCACCAGGCTGTCCGGATCGGCAAGCTTGGGCTCGCGAACCATCTGAAGCAGCCCTCGCGCCATCCGGAAGTGGTAGTGAATCGCCTCAATCATGCAACGCTTTGTCCAACTTCAACCCCGAGTTGCCGGTAAATGTCGCGCTTCATTTCAATAAACTCATCTCGCAAAAGGTCCGACAGGGTCCGGGGTCGCCAAAACGGGAGCCGGATGTCGGCGGCGATGCCCGCTCCGTTCAGGTTCATCACGATCACCCGATCGCTCAACAAGAGGGCCTCGTCCACGTCATGCGTGACAAATAGGACTGATCGCGCGGACTGTTGCCAAAGCGTCAGCAGTTCCATCTGTAAACTCAACCGATTTTGGACATCAAGCGCGGCAAAGGGCTCATCCATCAACAGCAGCGCGGGATCGCCAAGAAAGGCGCGAATCACATTCACTCTCTGCTTCATGCCCGCAGATAACTGATGAGGCCAATCCAGCTCCCGTCCGCCCAAGCCGAACTGGCGCAAAAGCGCCGCCGCTCTGCTCTCCCGTTCGCTGCGCGTAACCCCTCGCGTAGCCAGACCAAAGGCCGCATTGCTGACAATATTCATCCACGGAAACAGCCCATCCTCCTGAACAACCATTAACGCGCGTTCACTGGGATCCTGGACATCGGCGATCAACTCGACCGAGCCGGAGCTTGGAGTGATCATTCCGGCGATCGTACGAAGCAGAGTTGTCTTCCCACAGCCACTCGGTCCCAAAATACTGACAAATTCGCCGTGTGCCGTATTTAACGACAACCGATGGATTACATTGACGCGAGCAGCTCCGGGGTAACAGACCGTTAAATTCGCGATCGATACCTTCATGAATCCTTAATTATACGCCGACGCTCCCCCCTCAACCTCTCACATACCTCGATCTTCATCAATCAGGTAAAGCCCCCAAGTTCGAAGAACGCAATTCCAATCATCCGTGTTCGTCCGGTGCGCCAGGCCAAGCCTGGCTGATTTAGTGAGATGAAAAGGGCTCACCATGTAAATTGCCGATTCAACATGTAGCCAATCGAGCGGCCTGCGTGGTAACGCGCATGCCGAAGCCTCGAACGGCAAACCTGTGAGCCGCAGCGCAAGCGAACTCGTTCCGGCCTCGTTACAAAATGCAAGTGGCCAGTCCGCCGGATTTGGATGAAGCAAGTCAATCTCAGATACTGAAGCCATAATTGCGGACCATTGCACAGTAAGTATCAATTGGATGACTTGATTTCAGTGTTAGTTATGGAGGGGGTCTTCACCGGATGAAAGACGTTCCGTTGCCAGCTTGGCCATCCCGAAGACGCGGTCCCGCAAAGGTTTTCACGGCGGGACTTTGCCCGCACTACCCGCCGACGGTCCTGACCTCGTCAAACCCCTCCGCCACTGTCGGCATCTGCATCGCCTCATGCATCTTGCGGATGGCTTCTTCCGGCACTTGGCGCTTCCGGCCCCGGTTGCGCTCCAGGGCCACGGCCAGCGGCACATCGAAATACATTGCTTCAACGCGCGCGTTAAACTTCTTCGCCGCCTGAAGCCACGACCGCCGATCGCGCCAGCGCAGATTGGTCGCGTCGATGATTGTTGTCATTGGTCCGATTTCCAGCCGCGCCCGCAGCACATGCCGCATTGCGGCAAAAACATGACGGTGGATATCCTGATTCGATTCGTCGCCGCTCAGCATTACCCGGAACTCGTCCGAGCTGAGGACCTGACAATTCTGCTCCTTGGCCCACGTCGATTTTCCCGACCCGGGCACTCCCACCAGCACAATCACCCGCGCCTGTGTCACTCTTTGAAATTAGAACAAGTTTGACCCTGCGCAGCAAATTCATTTGGCTCTCGCTGTTTCTTCTCCCCGTGGCTTGGCAGCTTTGGGTCTGGCCTTACGCCGGGCTTGCCGATAACGGCGACTTCGCCAAAGTGGCGGGCCGCTTCGGCCTGAGCGCCATCGACCCCGGCGGACAAAAGACATTCCATTTCTTCGAGCGACTTTGGCTGCGCGACGCGGGCGCGGTTTGGGTCAGCCCTTATTGGGGTGTCGAGGTGTGGCTCGCCCAGGCCGCGCTCTCTCTAACCCCCGCCAATCCTTTCGATATCCGTTGGCTCGGTCTGCTCCATGCAGCGATCTTTGGTGCATTCGCTTGGCTGATACTCACCAAGAATCCAATCGCGAATCTCTTCGCCATTCTCGCCTTCACCGACGCCGCTTACGTGACTTACTTCCAGAGCTTTTACTTCGACACCGCCAGCCTGCTGTTCCTCCTGCTCTTTTTTGCCGCCTGGCTGCGCGGGGCCCCGATCGCATTGACCATCGCCGCGCTGGGCTTTGCCTTATCCAAAGGACCGCACGCCCCCGCCGCGTTGCTACTGGCCGCGCTGCTTCTGGCCCAACGCCGCTGGAGCTTTGCCCCCGCTGCTTTGGCCTTGCTGCTCGGCGGCGCGTACATGCTCAGTCAGACCCGCGATGAGTACAAGGCCACCGCCTACTACAACCTCGCTTTCTTTAAGCTCGGCCTGCTCGATCCCGCCGCGCTCGATGCCCTTAAAATCCGCCCTGAAGACCGCAAGCTGCTTGGCACCAATGCCTTCGAGCCCCAAAGCCCCGCGCAAAGCGAGGCATGGCTCAAAAACTTCTTCCCTACCGGCGGCTACCGCAACGCCGCCGCCTACTACATCGGGCACCCACGGATTGCCGCCAAAGTCCTCTACTCCGATCTCGTCAACGAGGCGCCTCAGATCCGCGCGGTCAACCTCGGCAACTACGAGCGCTCAACCGGATTTCGCTACTGCACGCTGTCCAAAAGCTTCGGCTGGTGGAGCGGTCTCAAAAGCTGGCTATTCCGCGTCGCGCCTTGGCATGTCTTTATCGTTTTGCCCATCGCCAGCCTACTGGCTTGGCGGCAGCCCGCTCTGCGCTGGCCGCTGTTGGGTGTGATTGGCGTAGGCGGTTACGAGTTCGCCGTCGCCTCGCTGGCCGACGCCTGCGAGACGTATCGCCACTTGCTGCTCTTCCACGTCTGTTACGACTTGCTGCTGCTTTTCGCCGTCATCGAATCGAAACGCGATCCCCAGCTATGATGGGACTTGATTCGTAAAAAGCTGGGCTGGCAGGGCATTCTACTGCTGGTGCTGACTAACCTTGCATCGCTGGGCGTTCTGGCATGGGTGCTGCACGACGTCCAGATTGCCGAACTCTGGACAGAGATCAAGCAGATGCACTGGGGATGGGTGGCCGCAGCCGCCGTCAGCGACATTCTCGTCTACGTGTTCCAAGGCTGGCGCTGGAGCATTCTGCTGCGCCCGGTCGCCAATATCCCGATGATGCGCAGCGTGCGCGCCATCTATGTCGGCCTCTATGCAAACGAGGTGCTGCCCTTCCGCACCGGCGAAATCATCCGCTGCTACCTGATCTCGCGCTGGGGGCACCTGCCCTTCAGCGTCGTGCTATCCAGCATCGCGATCGAACGCATCTTCGATGGTCTTTGGCTGGTGCTCTATCTCAGCCTCGTGGTGCAGTTTGTCGATCTACCGCGCCGCATCCGAGATGGCGGCTATTTCCTGATTCTGGTTGTGGCCATCCTTGCCTTGCTTCTCGGCTTCATCATCGCCTTTCAGGCGAAAGCCAAGCAGTTGGCCGCGCGCTGGAACTGGGGCGACAAAGCCACCGTCTTCATTGAAGACCTCCAAGCCATGGGCGGCTCTCGCAGCTTTTTTCTTTCCTGGATGGCCAGTCTGCCGCACCTGCTGGCGATGACCGTGCCAATCTATTGCGTGATCCGCGCCTACGGGCTGATCGGCTTTACACTCTGGGACGCTGCTGTTATCAATGTCATCGTACGCTTGGGCACGGTGGTGCCGGGGGCGCCGGGCAACCTGGGCGTCTACCAAGGCCTGATCGTGTTCGCGCTGCTCTTCTTCGGCATCGATCAGGACGTCGCCAAACGATTTAGCGTCATCGTGTGGGGAATTGTCACACTCCCGCTGCTCATCGCAGGCTTCGTTGCCCTGTCGGTGACCGGCTTCCAATTGCGCGACTTACAAGAGAGCGCCAGCAACCAATCCGACGACCATCTAAAATAGGCAGCAATGCGCTTACTTCTTTTCGGACTGATGTCCGCCGCCATCCTATCCGCCCAAATTCGGGTGATTGCATTTGGAGCCCACCCGGATGACTGCGATATTGGTTCGGCCGGTCTGGCCGCCAAGTTTGCCGCCATGGGCCACAAGGTGAAATTTGTGGCGCTCACCAATGGAGACGCCGGGCATCAAACGACGGGCGGCGGTGCGCTGGCCATGCGGCGCCGGGCCGAGGCGATGGAAGCCGGTCGCCGTCTCGGGGTTGAATACGAAGTTCTCGACAATCACGATGGCGAACTCTTTCCCACACTCGACGTGCGTTTGCAGGTGATCCGCCGCATCCGCCAGTGGAATGCCGACATCGTCCTATCGCCGCGCCCGAACGATTATCATCCCGACCATCGCAACACGGGTCTCGTCGTCCAGGACGCGGCGTTCATGGTCACCGTTCCCAATGTCGCGCCTGACACTCCGGCGATCAAAAAGAACCCCGTGTTTCTTCACTATCAGGACCGCTTCCTGAAGCCCGAGCCCTTTCATCCGGACATCGCCATCGACATCAGCGACACCTTTGAAAAGAAGATCGACGCGCTTGACGCGCACGAGAGCCAAGTCTACGAGTGGTTGCCGTGGGTGGGCCAGATGCCGGGCGGTGTGCCGACCGGCAAAGCCGAGCGCCGCGCTTGGCTGAAGGAGACCCGCACCCGCACCATCCCCCCCGCTATCCGCACCGCACTGGAGAAGTGGTACGGAAAAGAACGGGCCGCGAAAGTTGTGCAGGCCGAAGCGTTTGAGCTCTCCGAGTACGGCAGCCAACCGGACGAAGCCCTCCTGCGTAAGCTTTTCCCGATGGTCGGACAGAAGTAGTGGATCGAGCGGCGATACCGTCGGTGGACCGTCTGGCGCGCGATCTAGCAGCCACCTTTCCCCACATCGCCCGCGAGCGGATCGTGTCCATCTCCCGCGCTGTCGTAGAGGCGGCGCGAGAGAACGAGATCGGGATTGAAGACATCGACACGGAGGTGCGTGACCGCTTACGGCGCTTGGCCGAGCCAACGCTGAAACGCGTCATCAACGCCACGGGGGTTGTGCTCCACACCAATCTCGGTCGAGCCCCGTTGCGCGAGTTTCAGCCGGTCGCCGGATATTCAAATCTCGAGTACGATTTGGCCACCGGCAAGCGCGGGCGTCGCGACGAGCACTACGTGCCGCTGTTGCAGGAATTGCTGGGTGCCGCCGCGATTGCCGTCAACAACAATGCCGCCGCCACATTTCTGGTGCTGCGCGCGTTGGCGGAGGGCGGGGAAGCAATCGTCAGCCGCGGCGAGTTAATCGAGATCGGCGACGGCTTCCGCATCCCCGACATCATGGCCCAGAGCGGCGCCCGCCTGCGAGAAGTGGGCACAACCAATCGCACTCACTTGACCGATTACGAGCGCGCCATCAATCCCGAGACGCGTCTTTTGATGCGAGTCCATCCCAGCAACTTTCACCAGACCGGTTTTGTGGGCAAGCCCAATCTTCACGAGCTTTGCGAGCTGGGGAAGCGGAGCGGCGTCCCCGTTTATGAGGACTTGGGCAGCGGATGCCTGGTTGACCTTAAGCCTTACGGCATCGACGAGCCGTTGGTGGCTGACAGCCTTAAGGCGGGCGCAAGCATCGTCTCGTTCTCCTGTGACAAACTTCTGGGCGGGCCGCAGGCGGGCATTATTGCCGGGGACGCGATGCTGATCGGACGGATCCGCAGCCATCCCATGTATCGCGCCCTGCGCTTGGATAAGCTCGCGGTTCAGGCTCTGTCGGACTCGCTGCGCGCTCTGGCCCTAGGGGACCTCGGCAGCCTGCCCGGCTTGCGAATGATGATGACCCCGCCCGAGGAGATCCGGCAAAGGGCGGCAAAGCTGATCGAAGCGATTCCAGGCGCAACGGTCATCGAAGGCGAAAGCGTGCTCGGCGGAGGCTCCACTCCCGATCAATGCATCCCCACCTGGCTAGTCGCGATTTCAGGCCACGCCTCGAGCCTCGAAAAACGGTTTCGCGCCAGCGACCCTCCGGTCGTGGCGCGAATTGAAAAAGATCGGCTGCTGATCGATCTAAGAACTGTGTTTGCAGCCGATGACGCCCTGCTGGCCGCGTTGCTGAAAGGCTAGGCGCGCTCCATGTAGGTGCCTTCGGCCGTGTTGATTCGGATCTTCTCGCCCTGCTCGATGAATTGCGGGACGGTAACCATCATCCCCGTCGAAAGCTTGGCCTGCTTGCCCACATTCGATACGCTCGCGCCCTTGATGCTGGGCTCGGTCTCGACAATTAACAGGTCCACGGTTGGTGGCGGCTCCACACTGATTGGGCGGCCTTCGTAGAAAGTTACGCTCACCGGAAGGTTGTCAATCAGATAGTTGGCTGTGTCCCCGATGAATTCCGACGAGAGCTGAATCTGCTCGTAATTCTCTGTGTTCATGAAGTAGTAGAACTCAGCGTCGTTGTACATGTACTCCATCTTCTGTTCGTCCATCATCGCTTTTTCGACTTTGTCTTCCGAAGCAAAACGATGCTCGTTCATCGAGCCGCTGCGCAGGTTACGCATCTTGACTTGAACGAATCCGCGCAGGTTTCCCGGCGTGCGGTGGGTCATTGTGAAAATCGAGTAGAGTTCGCCGTTGAACTTGATGACCATGCCCGGGCGAACTTGGGTTGCTGCAATCATATCTATCCGACTTCATATTTTAGCATTTAACGCCGTATTTATTGGGCCTCGGATTCATTCCCGTTTGTCGTACCATGAACCAAATGATCCCTGAGTTCATAGCGGAAGGTCTAACCTTCGACGACGTGCTCCTAGTTCCTGCGCGCAGTGCCGTGTTGCCCGCGCAAGCCGAGACGAAAACGCACATTACCCGGAACATCGCGGTGAACATCCCGTTGCTGAGTTCGGCCATGGATACGGTGACGGAAAGCGGCTTGGCGATCGCCTTGGCCCAGCAGGGTGGCATGGGCGTCATCCACAAAAACATGACGATTGACATGCAGGCCGAGGAGATCGACAAGGTCAAGCGCAGTGAAAGCGGCATGATTGTCGACCCAGTCACAATCGACCCCGATCAGCGCATCCAGGACGCTCTCGATCTGATGCGCCGCTACCGCATTAGCGGCGTCCCGGTCACCAAGAACGGCAAGCTGGTAGGCATCCTCACCAACCGCGACCTGCGCTTTGAGACGCGCTACGACCTACCCATCAAAGACCTGATGACCAAGGACAATCTCATCACGGTGGCCGTGGGGACGACGCTGGAAGAAGCCGAACTCATCCTCCACAAGCACCGCGTCGAGAAGTTGCTGGTTGTAGATGACGAGTACACGCTCAAGGGTCTGATCACGGTCAAGGACATCCAGAAGAAGATTAAATACCCCAACAGCACCAAGGACGATCAAGGCCGCCTGCGCGTGGCGGGGGCTGTGGGAGCGGGTAAAGATTTTCTCGATCGAGCTCAAGCCCTTGTGGATGCAAAGGCCGATGTGCTGGTGATCGATAGCGCGCACGGCCACTCCGACGGAGTGATGAACGCGCTCAAGATGATTAAGGCGAAGATTCCCGGGATCCCTGTTGTTGTCGGCAACGTAGCCACTTATGAAGGTGCCAAAGACCTGATCGATCTCGGCGCGGACGGCATCAAGGTCGGCATCGGTCCGGGCTCGATTTGCACGACCCGAGTCGTGAGCGGAGCGGGCGTTCCACAGATCACCGCCATCGCCGAGTGCGCCAAGGCGACCCGGCCCGCAGGTGTGCCGCTGATCAGCGACGGCGGCATCAAGTTCTCCGGCGACCTCACCAAGGCGATCGCCGCTGGTGCCGATTGCGTGATGATTGGCAGCCTCTTTGCCGGCACGGACGAAAGCCCCGGCGAGACAATCTTGTTTCAAGGCCGCACCTTCAAGACTTATCGCGGCATGGGTTCGCAAGGCGCGATGTCTCAAGGGTCGAGCGAGCGCTACGGGCAGGAGGGCGTCAGCAAGTTGGTGCCGGAAGGCATCGAAGGCCGCGTGCCCAGCAAGGGCCCGTTGAGCGATTTGGTGTTCCAGTTAATTGGTGGCTTGCGGGCCGGCATGGGCTACTGCGGCGCGCAGACGATTCGCGAGTTGCAGGACAAAGCGAAGTTCTTGCGCGTGAGCTCGGCGGGCCTCCGCGAAAGCCACGTCCACGACGTCATCATCACGAAGGAAGCGCCAAACTACCGGCTGGAGTAGTGGCTAAGCTAAGACTTCGGCTCCCCAGCCTCATTTGCAGCCACCGCTCCAAAGCGCCCCCGCGCCACGCGCACCTCCAGGCTTTGCCCCGACCGTACCGCCGCCGCATCCCGCACAATCTTCCTGTTCTCATCGAACACGATCGCAAAGCCGCGCTCGAGCACGCTGGTTGGATTCAGTTGGTTCACTTGCCCCTCCAGCGACTTCTGTCGCAGCGCGTAGCCAGCCAGAATCGCCGTCATTCGCCGCTCCATCGCCGCCCGCATCCGCGTAATTTTCTCGTGCCGCTCCATGAAAATGATGCGCCGATCCTTCGCCAGCAGCTCGATCGTCGCCCGCTGATAGCGCAACTTCAAATTCCACACGCGAATCTTTAGCAACCCATCCATCCGCGCATCCTTCTCGTCCAGCCACTGCGTAAAGCGGTTCAACCTCCGCAGGATCAGCGCCCGCGCCCGCTCCACTCCTTGCCGATACAACCGTTCGCGCCGCTCGCCGATCGCGTGCCTCACGCTGCGCGCCATGCTCCGCTCCAGCCCCTCGATCCGCTCAACCAGCGCTCCCACATCGGGCGCGATCGTCTCCGCCGCAGCCGAGGGCGTGGGGCAGCGCAGGTCCGCCACAAAGTCCGCAATCGTAAAGTCCGTCTCGTGCCCCACTGCCGACACCACCGGCACTACGCAAGCCACGATCTCCCGCGCCAGCGCCTCCTCGTTGAATCCCCAAAGGTCTTCCAGCGCCCCGCCCCCGCGCGCTAGAATCACCAGGTCCGGCCAGCCGCTCTCGCTGAAATAACGCAAGCCCTCGCAAAGCTGCTCCACCGATCCCGCGCCCTGCACCAGCGACGGATAGATGCGAATCTCCAGTCCCGGCGAGCGCCGCTCAAACACATGCAGCATGTCCTGGATCACAGCCCCCGTGGGCGACGTCACGATCCCGATTCGCCGTGGGAACTTGGGCAACACGCGCTTCCGGTCCTGCTCAAAGAGGCCCTCCGCTGCCAGCCGCTTCTTCAACGCTTCAAAGGCTTGCTGCAGCGCCCCCACGCCGATCGGTTCCACATGCTCGACCAAAAATTGGTAGGCCCCGCGCGGCTCATAGATGTCGATCGACCCACGCGCCTGCACCATCAACCCGTCACGCAGTTGCACCCGCGAAATCCGCGCGCTCTGCTTATACATAACGCACGACAACACCGTGTCTTCTTCTTTAAGGTTGAAGTATTGGTGGCCGCTGGCGGCCAGCTTCAAGCCCGACACCTCGCCGGTGACGTAAAGGTTCGAGAACTGCTCGCGCAAAGTCTTGCGCAGCCTCGCTGTGATTTGCTTGACGCTGTACTTCTCCGGCTGCCAAGGCTGCCATTCCAAGCCAATCTGTTCCACTCACTCGATATTATCGAAGGAGCAAGTATGACCACTCCCCAAAGGCGCGTGCCGCTCTTAGACCTCGGCGCTCAACACGCTCCGATCCGCGACGAGATCCTGGCCGAACTCATCCCCCTGATCGATTCGCAACGCTTCATCATGGGCCCCGACGTGGGCGAGCTCGAGTGCAAGATCGCCGGCTATTCCCAATCGAAGTACGCCGTCGCTTGCGCCTCCGGTAGCGACGCCTTGCTGCTGGCCTGGATGGCGTTGGAGCTCGGCCCCGGCGACAAGGTCATCACAACGCCCTATTCGTTCTTCGCCACAGCCGGCTCCTTGGCGCGCATCGGCGTCGAACCAGTCTTCGTCGACATCGACCCCGTCACCTTCAACATCGACCCCAATCAAGTCGAGGACGCGCTCAAGCGCCACACCGGCGTCTGGGCTATCCAGCCCGTCCACCTCTTCGGCGCATGTGCCGACATGGACCCCCTGCTCGCTCTCGGCCAACGCTATGGCGCTGTCGTCGTCGAAGACGCCGCTCAAGCCATCGGTGCCGAATACAAAGGCCGCCGTTGCGGTGCCATCGGAGCGATGGGTTGCTTTAGTTTCTATCCTGGCAAGAACCTCGGCGCTTACGGCGATGGTGGCATCGTCACCACCAACGATCCAACGCTGGCCGAACTTCTTGCGAGACTGCGCCTGCACGGCGGGCACGAAAAGTACTATCACGAGTTCGTCGGCATCAACTCGCGCCTCGATACTATCCAGGCAACCGTCCTCAAAGTAAAGCTGCGCCACTTGGACGCGTGGACGGCCAAGCGTCAACAGAACGCCGCAACCTACATGCGCCTCTTTGCCAAGACCGAGGCGCCCGTAGTGCTCCCTGTCATCGCCCCGTATCAGACTCGCCACGTCTTCAACCAGTTCACCATCCTCTGCCCGCGCCGCGACGAGCTCAAAGCCCACCTCACCGCCAACGGCATCGGGTGCGAGATCTACTATCCGCTACCGCTCCACTTACAGCAATGCTTCGAAGAACTGGGCTACAAGGCCGGCGACCTGCCCGTCAGCGAAAGCGTCTCTCAAGGCGCCCTCAGCTTACCGGTCTATCCCGAATTGACCGAAGAAGATCAGCAATACGTCGTCGACGCCATCGACGCCTTCTATCGCGCAAAGTAGGCGCGCACGGCCTCTTCGATGCGCGGGCATGCGTGCCCGTCGCCGTAAGGGTTGTGCGTGCGCGAGCGCCGCGCATACTCGTCCTCATCATCCAGAAGAATCGCCGCTTCGGCGACGATCTTGTCCTCATCCGTTCCCACCAGCCGAACCGTCCCTGCCTCCACCGCCTCTGGCCTTTCCGTCACCTCACGCGTCACCAGGATCGGCTTGCCCAGCGACGGCCCCTCCTCCTGCACGCCGCCAGAATCTGTGACGATCAGATAACTCCGCCGCATTAGATCGACAAAGGGCGGATACTCTTGCGGAGCGATCAGGTGCACGTTGCCCAGGCCCGACAACATCGCCTCCACCGGTTTGCGTACATTCGGGTTCGGGTGCACCGGATACACGATTTCAACATCGGCGCGCGCCGCCAGCCGCCGCAGTGCACTGCAAAACCGCTCCATTCCGTCACCGAAATTCTCTCGCCTATGGCCAGTCACTAGAATCATCTTGCATGCCGGATTGAGAAAGCCCCAATCGATCGGCGCCAGCCGTGCCGCCATCAACAACAACGCGTCAATGCCCGTGTTTCCGGTTACCGCGATGGCCCCCTCGCCCACACCCTCGCGCCGCAGGTTTTCCGCGGCCCACGGCGTCGCAGCCAAGTGGATCGCCGCCAGTCGGCCCACCAGCAGCCGGTTCGCCTCTTCCGGAAACGGCTGTGCCAGATCTCCCGTGCGCAGCCCCGCCTCAACATGAGCAACCGGCACACCCGCATAGAACGCGCCCAAGGCTCCGCACAAAGTTGTCGTCGTGTCTCCCTGTACAACCACCAGGTCCGGCTTGACACTCGCGAACACAGCTTCGAGCGCGCTCAAGATTCGCGATGTCGATTGGAACAGCGTCTGCCCCGGCAGCATTAAATCCAGGTCCGTGTCGGCCCTCACTCCAAACGAAGCCAACGCCTGCCGCGCCAATTCGCGGTGCTGCCCGGTAAGGCAAACATGCACTGCAAACTCGCGCGGCAATTGGCGAAAGTGCAGGATGATCGGGCTCAGCTTGATCGCCTCCGGCCTTGTTCCTAGAATCACCAACAGCTTCTTCATCAGTGGCATCCTTGGCAAGTAAAGCGTCGTCCATGGCACGCCGCGCAAGTCGTCTTATCCAGATTTAACTTCCCCGTCGTGTGCCGGTCGAGAAAGTCCGGCGTGTGATTGGCCGCCCTCAGATTCATAGTCTCCGCATGGCACTGCGTGCAGCTAAAAGGCGCGTCCACCTTGTTGTGGCAAACCAGGCAGTCTTCCATATTGGGGAAATTCGCCTTTGTTAGCGGGCCCGTCACGCTCGCCATCCCGCGATGGCAGGCCCCGCAGGCGTTGTCCGTGATCAGGTCCGCGCGCAGTTTCAAAAGATCGATCTTATTGGGTGACCCCAGATACTCTTTGCGATCGATCGCGCCCGCAATCACTGGCGCAAGATTTCCCAAGCTCACATGCCTCCCGTGGCTGAAATCCTTCAGCACCTTGCCGCGATGCTTCTCGGATAACCCCGCTGCGGTCCTCTGCGCGGCGTGGCAATTCAGACACTCGAGCTTTCTCTCGAGCGCCTCCTTGTGCGAGAACTGGGCCTGCATGCACAGCGGCACCAGCAATGCGACTATTGCTTGTAGCTGACGCGCCAAATCTTGTTACCGCCGTCGTCGCTAACCAATAGACTTCCATCGGCCATCTGCATCAATCCAACCGGCCGGCCCCAAACTTCGCGGGCATCGGGATTCGTCATCCATCCCTGCAGGAATTCCTTCGGCTGCCCAGCCGGCTTACCGTTCTTGAAAGGTACAAACATCACGTTGTAACCAACGCGCTTGGACCGGTTCCACGATCCGTGCTGCGCGATAAAGGCGCCTCCCTGGTAGTCAGCCGGGAACTGCTTGCCGGTGTAGAACAAAAAGTCCAACACAGCCACATGCGCGCCCAGCGGCAGGTCAGGCGTGATGGTCTTCGCCACCAGTTCCGGCTTCTCGCCCTTTCGCCGCGGATCCTCGTTCGGCCCGATGTAGGCGTAAGGCCAGCCGTAAAAGCCGCCCGCCTTGATGCTTGTGAAATAGTCCGGCACCAGATCGTCACCCAACGCGTCGCGCTCCTGCACGGCGGCCCAAAGTTGATCCGTTCCCGGTTGCACATGCAGGCCGATCGGGTTGCGCGTGCCGGACGCGTAAACCTCTTTCGTCTTGCCATCCGGGCTGATCTTGACGATGGCCGCCCGCATCTCCGGCTCGCCCGCGTCGACATTCGACCGGCTGCCAATGCCGACGTAAATGTTTTCGCCCTTCTTATCCACCGCCAGGCTGCGCGTCCAGTGCCCCGCGCCAAAGTCCTTCATGCTCAGCACCTCTTCGCCCGGCCCCACCGAAACGGTCTTCGTGTTGTACTTGTAGCGCTTCAACGACGTCGTCTCGCCAACATACAAATAGTCCTTCCACAACAGCAAGCCGTAAGGCCGGTCCAGGCCCTTCAAAATCTCTTTGCGTTCGCCGAACTTGCCATCCTTCTTGTTGTCGGTCAAAACAAACACCGAACCGCTGGCCATCGAATCGCTCAGCAGGATCTCATTCGACGGTCCCAGCATCATGTACCGGGGCTTTTGAAAACCAGTGGCGAATTCCTCGATCGCAAACCCCGCCGGCAGGCTCAGCTTCGCCCCGTTTGGCCTTTCGACAACCTGTGGCCGGTTGTTGGCCGATGGAGTCTGAAATGGCGGTGGCAGTTTCAATGGCGCCTGCGCACGAAGGCCGATCGGCGACACAGAATAGGCGGCTACAACCGCAAGCAGCATTTTGCACATAGGCTTTGCTCTCAATTCTATCGGGGAGTCGGGTACATTTGGATATGGGTCCAACCGCCGCCAAATTACTGGCGCGTTCGAATGACGTGGATCGCTTCGTTCTCGCAGCCTGGGAACAGCACGTCGCGCAAGATCAGCGGCAACGCAGTTGCGTCATGGCTGTGGGCGGCTATGGCCGCCAGGAACTCTTTCCCCACTCCGACGTCGACCTGCTAATCCTCGAAGAGCCGAACACGTTCTCAGCTGGCGAACTCGGTGCCTTCCTGCGCACCCTCTGGGACGGCGGCTACCGCGCCAGTCACAGCGTCCACACCGTTGCCGACTGCAAACGCATCAGCCCGGGCAATGTCGAGTTCAGCATCAGCCTCCTCGACCGCCGCCTGCTCACTGGCAACCCCAGCCTCGCCAGGAATTGCGAAGACGTCTGCCGCAAGCCTCCCGCCGATCTCACCCCCGAACTGGCCCGCATGACCGACCGCCGTCACGAGCGCTTCCAGCACACCATCCAACATCTCGAGCCCGACATTAAGGACACCTGCGGCGGTCTACGCGATCTCAACGCCGTCCGCTGGTTCGCCAAGCTCGGTGTCGAGGCGGCTCCCGATCTCGACGCCGAGGCCGAAGTTCTTTTCGCCATTCGCTGGGCCATGCACATGCACTCCGGGCGCGATCAGAACGTCCTTCGCTTTGAGGAGCAGGACGCCCTCTCGGCCACTCCCGAGGCTTGGATGCGCGAATACTTCCGCAAGGCCCGCCGCATCTACGCTTGCTGCCGCGAACTCAAAGAGCGTGTCCTCGACCGCCGGCCCGGCCTCGTCGGCAGCTTCTTCGAATCGCGATCGAAACTCTCCAACGAAGAGTTCACCGTAGCACGCGAACAGATCCTCCTGCGCCATCCGGCCGCCTTCCAAAGCGACCCCCGCGCCACCCACCGCCTCTTTACCTTTCAAGCCCGCCACGGCCTCAAGCTGGCTCGCGACACCCAAAAACGCATCCAGCCCACCCCACAATGGACTTGGGCCGAATGGAAGGCGCTGCTCGCGCTACCGCAGGCCGCCACCGCCCTCCGCGCCATGGCCGAATGCGGCTACCTCAACACGCAACTCCCCGAATGGGAGCACATCGACTGCCTCGTCGTGCGGGATTTCTACCATCGCTACACGGTCGACGAACATACCGTCATCGCTCTCGAAGGGCTCGAATCCCTCGGTTTTGAGGAACAGCAATTCGGAGCTCTCTGGCTCAATTGCGACACCAAACCCCTCCTCCGCTTTTCTCTCCTCCTGCACGATATCGGCAAAGGCATGGGCGGCGATCACGAAGCCCGCGCCGTCGTGATCGTCAAAGCCATCGCTGCCCGCATCGGAATTCCGCAAGGCGATCTTTGGATCATGCAACGCCTGATCGCTCAGCACCAGTACCTCTCCAGTCTCATCTCGACGCGCGATTTGAGCGACCCCGAAACCGCCGTGCAGGCCGCCCACCTCATGCAGACCAAAGAGTATCTCGCCATGCTCACCTTGATGACCGTCGCGGACTCGGGTGCCGTCTTCCCCGGTGCGATGACCACTTGGCGCCGCGCCCAACTCTGGCACGCTCACACCTCCATCGAGCGCGAACTCACAAAGGAGCTTGAGGACGACCGCATCGCCGTTCTCCAGGACGCCTCCGGGCCAGTCGCCGATTTCGCCAAAGGTTTCCCCACCCGTTACTGGTTCCGTACCAGCCAGGACGAGCGCCTGCAACATTTCACGCTCGCCACCGCCGCCGCCAGTCTTGGCGTCGCCTGCGAGCTCACTCGCCGTCTCGACGATTGGAATTTGATCGTCGTCACTCGCGACCGTCCCCGCCTCCTCGCCGATCTCGCCGGTGCCATCGCCAGCTTCGGTATGAACATCCTCAAGGCCGAGGCCTTCGGCAACGCGCGCGGCGAAGTCCTCGATCTCTTCGTCTTCGCCGACCCCTTGCGTACCCTCGAACTGAATCCTCCAATCGTCGACGAAATGAAAGAGATCATCCGCCGTGTCGTGCTCGGCAAGGAGACCGCCGAGCGTCTTTTGCGCCGCCGCTCCAGGCCCAACATCCGTTACAAGATGCAGATCGACACTGTACTCCGCTTCGACAACGACACTTCGCAACAGGCCACTCTGTTGGAGCTTCAGTCCCAGGATCGCCCAGGTCTGCTCTACGACGTGGCCCGCACCATCTCTGAGGAGAGTTGCGAAATTGACACCGTCCTGCTTCATACCGAAGGCCAGCGCGCCGTCGACGTCTTTTACCTCCGGGCCGCGGGCGCAAAGCTTTCCGATGCGGCAATCGAACACCTCAACGCCCGCCTTCGCGAGGTTATGGCAAGTTGAAGCTGGCGGTCGCCGAGAACTTCTTGCCGTCGCTGTTGGCGAGCATTCCCTCCACCGAATAGCTGCCTGCTGGCAGAGATCCGATCGCAAAACGATCCTGCCAAAGCTCCTCGCCCGTGACGCTCAACTGCCGCGTCACCTGTGCAAACAGGCGGCTTGCGCTCCAGCGGTACACCTCCGCGCCCTTCTCGTTCCGGATCGCAAAATCGTAGCTCTGCGTTGAATCAAACCGCAACGGCAAAGGTAGATCGGTACGGTTAATCAGCGTCAAGCGAACCGCCAACTCACGCCCAAGCGGCGTCACCGCGATCGAGAAACTCACCCCCGCCTCACTCAAGTAAGTAATGCCGCCGATCTGCGCGTAAACCAATTCAACGCTGCGCTCGCCCGTGAATGAAGTCTGCGCGCGACGCACCAGCCCCAGGTTCGGCACAAACGTTTCACTCGTCAATCCCGCGTCCGCGCACATTCCTGGCGAATATCGAATCGTGCGGGCTCCTTCAAAATAACCGATCGGGCCTTTGTAGGCGTCTGCGGCCAAATCGGCCCTCCCCGTCTGTCCGCAGGGCGCGACGTTGCTCGAAAATGACGCGCCGTCGAACAAAAGGAAGTCGGCTTCCGCCTTCTTGCTCTCGTCCCAAAACACGAAGTTGCCGCCCTCGGTGCGGCGGATCAGGGTGTCATTGGCACGATAGCCTTGCAGGCGATGATAAGTCCTGCCGCCGATCGTGGACGGCTCGCCGAGTCGGATCGTAAGCTGCGACGCGCCTCCCACGCCGTCGGTCTGCCGGTAAACCCATTGGCTCCCCGGAACTAATGGAAAAAAGTCTTGCGCCTGGGCTACGAGGTTAGCAATCGACAATAGCAGTAGGATAAAGCATTGCTTCATAAAGAAAAAATGTCCTTCGACTTTCTGGTTGTAGGAGCGGGTGTGGCGGGATTGCGGGCTGCGATCGGCTTAGCCGAACACGGCACCGTCCTCGTAGTTGCCAAAGACACGATCGAAGAATCGTCTACTGAGTACGCGCAAGGCGGGATCGCGGTGGCTCTTTCCGATGATGATAACTTTTCGCTCCATTTGCAAGACACTCTGATGGCCGGTGACGGCCTCTGCTTTGAGCCCGCCGTCGAGGCCCTGGTGCAGGAGGGCCCCGCTCGCATTGAAGAATTGCTCCACTGGGGCGCCAATTTCGATAAGGAAAACGGCCAATTTTTGATGGGCCGGGAAGGCGCGCACAGCCGCAGCCGCGTCCTCCACGCCGGCGGCGACTCCACCGGCCACGAGATCGCCCGCTCGCTCTATGAGCAGGCTCGCTCGCACCCCTCCCTCAGTTTCCAAAGCTTCGCCGCCGTCACCGACCTATTGATCGAGGACGGCCGCGCCACCGGCGCCGTCGCCTACGATCAACGCACTCGCCGCCGTGTCGATGTCTATGCTCGCGCCGTCCTCCTCGCCACCGGCGGCGCCGGGCAGCTCTTTCTCAACACAACCAACCCCACTGTCGCCACCGGCGACGGCATCGGCATCGCTTACCGTGCCGGGGCCGAAGTCGCCGACGTCGAGTTTATCCAGTTCCACCCCACTGCCCTCTTTATCCCCGGTCGCCCCCGCTTCCTGCTCAGTGAGGCTCTGCGCGGCGAAGGTGCGCTGTTGCGCAATATCAACGGCGAACGCTTCATGCAGCGCTACCATCCGATGGAAGAGCTTGCCCCGCGTGACATTGTCAGCCGATCCATCATCGCCGAGATGCGCGCCACCAACGCCACTCACGTGCTGCTCGACCTTAGCCATAAAGACGCCGACTGGATCCGCCACCGCTTCCCCACCATCTATGAGACCTGTCTGCGTTTCGGTATCGATCTAACAACCCAGCCAGCCCCCGTCCACCCCGCCGCCCACTACATCATGGGCGGAGTGCGTACCGATCTTCACGGCCAAACCAGTGTCCCCGGCCTCTTCGCCGCCGGCGAAGCCGCCTGCACCGGCGTGCACGGCGCCAATCGCCTGGCTAGCAATTCCCTGCTCGAAGGCGTCGTCTTCGGCGCGCGCGCCGGTGAGGCCATGCTCGCCCAATCCAAAGGCCCCGAGACCGGCCACACCTTCGGCGACGAACAGTTTCCCCTCATGGCGCGCGAAGACCTGCAGCGCTTGGCTTGGGAAGGCTGCGGCATCATCCGCGATGCTGCGGGCATCAACGAAGTGCTCCATCGCATCGACGGCGGCGGGCGCCAGCTCATCACAGAACCCGACCGTCGCGACTACGAGCGCCGCAACCTCGCCACCGTACTGCGCCTGGTCGCCAAGGCCGCCCTCAAACGCGAAGAATCCCGCGGCGGCCATTACCGCGCCGATTTCCCCGCCAAGCTCGACCAGCCGCTCCACTCGTGCCTCAAGCGCGGCGAGGGCACCCGGCTTATTTCGTGGCCAGTGTCCGCTTCAACCACTGCGTAACTTCTTCCAGCGCGATCGGGGCCACCGTCTCCTCGATCTTGCCGTACTCCTGGCCGCCGCCCGTCGTCGCCGTTTGGAACAAGTGGTTTAGCTTCGGCATCGCCCGCACTGTCACGTTTTTGTTGCCGCCCGCTTTCAGTGCCGTTTCGATCGCGAGCAAATTCTCCTGCGCCATGACTTGCATGTCCAACGCCCCGTTCAGCGCCAGCACCGGGCACTTCACCTTCTTCAACGCCGTAGTTGGATCGTAGCTCCAGAAGTATTGAAGCCAAGGGTCAATCTTAAGATTCGCCTCCATCTTTTCCAGGTTCATCTTCGCGTTCGCCTCCGCCATCTCCTCGTTCATTCCGGCCGCGCGATTCTGAGCTGGAATTTGCCTCCGCAGTATCTGCTCTCCCGTCACGCCAGGCCCAGCCAGCAGCACAATCCCCGCCAACTTGGCGTCTTCCGCCGCTACCATCGGCGCAATCATCCCGCCCTCGCTATGTCCCATCGCCACGATCTTCGCCGCGTCCACATCCTTGCGCGTACGCAAATAAGCCACCGCTCCAGCGGCGTCCTTTGCAAAATCCACGCTGGTCGATCCCTTGAACTTACCCGTCGATTTCGCCGTACCACGGTCGTCATAGCGCAGCACCGCAAAGCCCGCCTTCGTCAACGTATCCGCCCACAACAAAAACGGCTTGTGGTACGCCAGCTCCTCATTGCGATCTTGCGGCCCAGACCCCGTCACCAGCACCACAGCGGCAAACTTGCCCGCGCCCTTCGGCCTCGTCACCGTCCCCGCCAAAACCACATCCGGCGCTCCGCCCGCAAAGCTCACATCCTCGCTCACATAGTCAAAAGGTGGCTTGGGCTCCTGCGGCCGCGCCGGCCGCGGATACTCCGTCACCCGCTTCATCACAAGATCGATCGCCGCACCCTGGTTCCACTTGCCCGTCACAGTGTTTCCATCCTCGCTCATCGTGCCTTCATAGCTCGCGTTGATCATGCCAAACGCCACCTTTAGCGTCTTGCCCTCAATCACCACACTACTGGCCGGCAACTTCGCATAGGCTTGGTCAATCGATGTCATCTCACCGCTGAGCCTGCCATCCGCCCCCTGTTTCACCTCAATGCCCAGCCGCAGCTTGCCCACCATCCCCCCGCTAATCTCCCCCATAAAGAGCCCAACTGGCGACTGGCCCCACGCCAGCGCCGCCAATCCAAGCATGCAAAGCAATCTCATAGCTTCATCCTAGCGCCTCGCTTGCGATAGATTAAGGTCAGGTCGTCGCCCATGATCGTAGTCTTTCTTCCTTTAGTCCTCCTCGCCCAATCCCCGCTCGACTTCGCCCGCGACGTCCAGCCCATCCTCAGCCGCAATTGCTACAGTTGCCATGGCGCCGCGGCGCAATTGGGCGGCCTGCGCCTCGACTCCAAAACGACCGCCTTCAAAGGCGGCACCTCCGGTCCCAGCATCAAGCCCGGCAACGCGTCAGAATCCGAACTCTACCGCCGCGTAGCCGGCATCGGCGATCAAGACCGCATGCCCATGGGTGGCACCCTTCCCGCCGATCAAATCGCGATCGTCAAACGTTGGATTGACGAAGGGGCCAAATGGCCGGACGAAATCGGTGCCAAAGCCGTCGAGGTCAAGAAGCACTGGGCATTTGTCGCCCCTGTCCGCCCCGCCGCCCCGGCAGTCTCCACACCCAATTGGCCCCGCAACTCCATCGACAAATTCATCCTCGCCAAGCTCGACAAAGAACAACTCAAGCCCAGCCCCGAAGCCGGCAAGATTACGCTCCTTCGCCGTCTCTCCCTGGATCTGATCGGCCTGCCGCCCACCATCGAAGAGGTCGACGCCTTTCTCAAGGACAAATCGAAGAATGCCTACGACAAGCAGGTCGACCGCCTTCTGGCCTCGCCCCACTACGGCGAACGCTGGGGCCGCCACTGGCTCGACGCCGCCCGCTACGCCGACTCTGACGGCTATGAGAAAGACAAGCTCCGCCAAGTCTGGTTCTATCGCGACTACGTCATCAACGCCCTCAACAAAGACCTCCCCTACGATCGCTTCATCCAGGAGCAGATCGCCGGCGACCTCATGCCCAACGCCACGCAAGATCAAATTGTCGCCACTGGCTTCCTGCGAAATTCGATGATCAACGAAGAGGGTGGCGTCGATCCCGAGCAGTTCCGCATGGAGGCTATGTACGATCGCATCGACGCCGTCGGCAAATCCGTTCTCGGCCTCACCATCGCCTGCGCCCAATGCCATAACCACAAGTTCGATCCGCTGCGCCAGGAAGAATACTACAAGATCTTCGCCTTCCTGAACAACACGCACGAGTCCACCGCCGCCGTTTTCACGCCGCAAGAGCAGATGCGCCGCGCCGCCGCCTTCGAAAAGATCAAAGCCATCGAAGCCGATCTCCAACACCGCACCCCCAACTGGCGGGAACGCATGGCCGCCTGGGAAGCCACCGCCCAGGACCGTACTGCCTGGGAAGTAGTCAAGCCCGTCGTCGACGACATCTCTACCGGCGGCCAGCGCTACATCCTGCAGAGCGATTCTTCCATGATCGGCGCCGGTTACGCCCCAACCAAGCACCGCGCCAAGATGACCTTCACGCCCGCCACCAAGTCCATCTCCGCCTTCCGGCTTGAGCTTCTCAATGACCCCAACCTGCCTCTCGGCGGACCGGGCCGCTCCATCTATGGCACGGGCGCGCTCACGGAATTTGAAGTCGAGATCGAACGCGACGGCCAAGCCAAACCCGAGAAACGCAAGATCGCCCGTGCCACCGCCGACATCAACCTGCCCGAGCGTGAGCTCGACAAAATCTATTACGACAAGACCACCAAGCGCCGCCTCACCGGGCCTGTCGACTTCGCCATCGACGGTAAAGACGAAACCAGTTGGGGCCACGACGCCGGTCCCACCCTGCGCAACCTTCCGCGCAAGGCCGTTTTCACGCTCGCCGAGCCCATCGACAACAGCGACGGCAAAACCAAGATCCACGTCTACTTGAAGCAGAACGCCGGCGGCTGGAATAGCGACGATAACCAGAACCAAAACCTCGGCCGCATGCGCCTCTCCGTCACGACCGACGCCGCCGCCACGGCCGACCCGGTCCCCGCCGCCGTGCGCGAGATTCTGAAGACTCCCGGGGCCCAACGCAGCCCCGCCCAGCAACAAGCTGTCTTCGCCTACTGGCGCTCCACCGTGCCGGACTTCCAGGAAGCCAACTCCCAGATTGCTGACCTCTATCGCAGTCTCCCCGAAGGCTCCTCGCAACTCACAATGTCGGCCCGCAATGACATGCGCACCACCAACCTCCTGGAGCGCGGCGACTTCTTGAAGCCCAAGCAAACCGTCACGCCCGGCGTACCCGCCTTTCTCAATCCGCTGCCCGCCAACGCCGGCGGTACGCGCCTCGACTTCGCCAAGTGGCTCACCGCCCGCGACGCCCCCACCACCGCCCGCGCCCTTGTCAATCGCACCTGGCAAGCTTACTTCTCCACCGGAATCATCGAAACCAGCGAAGACCTCGGCCGGCAAACCGCCACCCCTTCGCACCCCGAACTGCTCGATTGGCTCGCCGTCGAATTCATGGATTCCGGCTGGAGCATGAAGAAACTCCATCGCCTCATCGTCAGCTCCGCCACCTATCGCCAGTCCTCCAACGTCACGCCTGATCTCCTCGCCAAAGATCCCGCCAACCGCCTCCTCGCCCGCGGACCCCGCTTCCGCGTCGAAGGCGAAATTGTTCGCGACATCACACTCGCCGCCAGCGGCCTTCTCAATGAAAAAGTCGGTGGCCCCAGCGTCTTTCCGCCCGCCCCGGCCTTTCTGTTTTTGCCTCCCTCCAGCTACGGCCCCAAGATCTGGGACGAAGCCAAGAATGACAGCCGCTTCCGCCGTGCTCTCTATACCTTCCGCTATCGCAGCGTCCCCTACCCGGCGTTGATGAACTTCGATGCGCCCAACGGCGACGTCTCTTGCGTCCGGCGTTCCCGCTCCAACACCCCGCTCCAGGCGCTCACCGCCCTCAACGAGCCCCTCTTCCTTGAAACCGCCAAAGCCCTCGCCGACAAGACGCTCAAAGATGGTGGCAAGACCGAAGACACTCGCATCGCCTACGCCTTCCGCCGCGTCCTCTCCCGCCCGCCCCAGGCAGCCGAACTCGCCGAGCTCAAGAGTTTCCTCAACAAACAGCTCGACCGCAAACTCCCCGAACCCCAGGCCTGGATGGCCCTCGCCCGCGTCATCCTTAACCTCGACGAAACGATCACCAAGGAATAGTCATGCAAGACAAACTCTCCATCGCCCGCCGTTGGTTCATGAAGGATTGCGGCGTCGGCCTCGGTGCTCTTGCCCTCCGCGGCCTCGCCTCCGCCGCCACTAAACAGCCCCACTTCACCCCCAAGGCCAAGCGTGTCATTTACCTGTTCATGGCCGGCGCGCCCAGCCATCTTGAGCTCTTCGACAACAAGCCCCAGCTCGCCAAATTCAACGGCACCCTCCCGCCCGCCGACCTGCTCAAGGGCTACCGCGCCGCTTTCATCAACCCCAATTCGACACTCCTCGGCCCCAAATTCCCCTTCGCCAAGTACGGCCACAGCGGCGCTGAACTCAGTGAGCTGTTGCCCCATCTCGCCAAAGTCGTCGACGACATCGCCATCGTCAAGTCGATGAACACCGACGCCTTCAATCACGCCCCCGGCCAACTCCTCATGAACACGGGCAGTATGATCTTCGGTCGCCCCAGCTTCGGTGCCTGGACCACCTACGGCCTCGGTGCCGAATCGGAAGACCTCCCCGCCTTCGTCGTCTTTTCCACTGGCAAAAAGGGACCCTCCGGCGGCAACTCCTGCTGGGGCTCGGGCTTCCTGCCCACAACCCATCAGGGTGTCCAGTTTCGCGCCTCCGGCGACCCTGTGCTCTATCTGTCCAACCCCGAAGGCGTAGACGCCAAGCTCCAGCGGGACTCGCTCGATTCCATCAGCCGCCTCAACCACATGAAGCTCGACTCCTCAGGCGACCCTGAAATCGCGACCCGAATCAGTTCCTACGAGATGGCCTTCCGCATGCAATCCAGCGCTCCAGAGCTCATGGACATCTCCAAAGAACCCAAGCACATCCTCGACATGTACGGCGCAGAGCCGGGCAAGCCCAGCTTCGCCAATTGCGTGCTCCTCGCCCGCCGCATGGCCGAACGCGGCGTCCGCTTCACTCAAATCTTTCACGAGGCATGGGACCAGCACGGCTCCCTCACCAAGGACATCAAGCAGAATTGCAAGGACACCGATCAAGCCTGCGCCGCCCTCGTTACCGATCTTAAGCAGCGCGGCATGTTGGACGACACCCTCGTCGTCTGGGGCGGGGAATTCGGACGCACTCCCATGACGCAGGGCGGCAACGACGGCCGCGATCACCACCCCAACGCCTTCACCATGTGGATGGCCGGCGGCGGCACCAGGCCCGGTCTCGTCCTCGGCGCGACAGACGACCTCGGCTTCAACGTCGTCGAAGATAAGGTCCACGTCCACGACCTCCACGCCACGCTTCTGCACCTGCTCGGCTTCGACCACACCAAGCTCACTTACAAGTCCCAGGGCCGCAACTTCCGTCTCACCGATGTCCACGGCCAAGTGGTGCAAAAGCTCTTAGCCTAGCGAGCCGGCTCGCTATTGCACGCTGATCAAATTGCCGATCGGCGTGTAAGCGTCCTGATACACGCAGGAAATCACGTGGTCTCCCGGCGTTGCCGTTGCGGGTACTGTTAGGTTGATCTGATACAACCCAGGGGACACCACGGCACCCACCGCTGTGGTCGGGAGTCCGCTGAGCAGGCAGCTCTGGATTGGGCGCAGCAATGAAGATTGGGTTGAAGAGCCTTCCACCAGCGTCGGGCTGCCGACACTTCCCCAGCCAACGCCCCAAAGGATAATCGTCTCCCCCGGCGTGGCGGGCGTGCTGCTTCCCGGATAAAGTGAAGTCGGCCCCAACAGGGTGCCGTTGGCATGCGTTGCCACAACATATCCTTTGTCGTTGAACAACAAGAAAGACGTCGAAAGGTTTTTCTTGTTGACATAAAAGGGTGCGCTCAAGACGTCTCCATTCTTCACCACCACCTGCACTTGCCCAACGTAATTGTCAGTGGATGGCGCAAGCACGTTGATCTGATCTCTCGCACAACCTGACGTCGTTACCGCGCTGCAAAACCACCAGATATAGGCGGGCTTGCCATTCACGGTCACGCTAACGTCTCCGATCTTGGTTGGCATTTTTCCTGCCGCAAACTCTGGCGCGCTGCTCCAGAAAGTGCCACCGGCCGGCGTACTAGCCGGCGTCAGGTTTTTACCCGTGATCTCCATCCAGGCATTTTGTGACGCCCCTTCGCTGCCTGCGGTCACCACCGAACCGATCACCGGTGCGCTTGCCGCAGGCTGTGTAATCTTACCGACGATCCCAAGTAAGAACCCGTTTGCGGACTGACTAACATTCAGGGTTACGGTCCCAAATGCGCCGCTATAGGCCCCGGTTCCGCCAAAGATCGCGCCGGGCCAGTTTGGCGGGATGGTGTCGTTCGTCACTGTTAGAAATGCTTTGAAGCTGTCAGTCTCGCTGATTTGAACCGTCATCGTATATTGCTTAAAACCATTCTGGTTTCCGGTTGAAAATATCAGCAGTTTGACATTGCCCAACGGCGCGAGCGTCAACGGAAAAGTACCATTTTCTATGCCCTCATACTTGTTGTCGACGACATCCAGCGGAAGGCTTGTGATCGTAAAGCTGGTTGTCTGCGAGCCCACCTTGACGCTGCCACTTCCCCCTGCAAACCATCTGATATTGGACCCCTGACTGATCTGAAACGTCGCGGTTCCAGTTGCCCCCTGATAGGCTCCCGTGCCCCCACTGATCTGCCCGGTGCCGCGAAACGCCAAAAACGCCTGCCCAGGAATCGCCGGATTTTCAAAATCGAAGCTTACCTGGAAGCTGTCCCGGCGATTCGTCGCCATCGTGACAACCGCCTTCCCGGCGCCCACCGGACCCTGCTGGCTTGGAGCCTGAGCCAGTTCCACCCGCATCGCGGTTGAACCAATTCCACTGATCATGCCAGAACCCGCACTGATCCTCGTCACGCTCTCGTTGAAAGGGATTCCCGGTAAGATCAGCGTCCCGCTGATGTCGGTTGTTTTTTGCGCGGTTGCCACTGAGAGGGTGATCCCCATGCCAAATAAAATCTTGTAGAAACTGAAACGGTTCAAGTGACGATTTTTCATTCTGGCTTGTAGAGCATAACAAAGTTGTTATCGGGTTGTAACAAATTCGTTGCACTCCTTAGCGCGATGGAGTTGTTATAGAATTGTCATCAACAGCGCTCTCAGGAGGCGCAATCCATGTCACAGTTGTTGCTTCGTTGCTTCACTACAATTCTGCTTCTGTCCCCAGCCACGCCGCTTTTCTCGCAAGCGGTCAATGGCACACTTCTCGGCACCGTAACAGATCAATCGGCCAGCTTTGTCGCCGCCGCCAAGGTCTCCGCTCTCGAAACCAACACCGGCATCGCCCGGCAGACCACCTCCAACCAGAGCGGAAATTACTCATTTCTCAATCTTCCTCCCGGCACCTACAGCGTCACTGTCGAAGTAGCCGGCTTCCGTAAGGCCGTACGCGAAAAGGTGGAAGTCGGTCAAAACTCCACGATCCGCGTTGACCTGGAACTCCAACCCGGTCAGATCACCGAACAGATCACCGTCGAAGCCGAATCTCCGCTTCTCCAGACCGACCGAACCGACACCGGCCGAAAGATCGAAACCCGTCAGTTGGCCGAAATGCCGCTCACCCAGAATCGCAACTTCCAAAGCCTGCTGAATCTGGTCCCCGGCGCCGCGCGCGCCCAGCGCAACCATTCGGAATTCTTCAACTCCAACGACTCGCTCCAATCGCGCGTCAACGGCCAGAGCCGCCTCGCCAACAATGTCCAGTTCGAAGGCGTCGATAACAACCAGCGCACCGGCCTGCTTACCGCCCTCATCCCGCCCATCGAAGCCCTCCAGGGCGTCGACGTCACCACCTCCAACTACGAGGCCGAACTTGGCCGCGCTGGCGGCGCCGTCCAGAACGTCAATCTAAAGTCCGGCACTAACTCCTTCCACGGCAGTGTCTACGAGTTCAACAAAGTAAGTGCACTCAACTCCCGGCGCACCGATCTCAGCACTAAGCCCGTCACCACTTACAACTACTTCGGTGCCACTTTCGGCGGCCCAATCATCAAGAACAAGACCTTCTTCTTTGCTGACTATCTCGGCGTCCGCGACCGTCTCGGCAAGGGCTATCGTTTCTCGATTCCCACCAACGAATTCCGCACTGGCAACCTTGCTTCCGGTCCCACCATCGTCTACGATCCTGCCACCAGCGCCAATGCCGACGGTAGCGGTCGCACCCCCTTCCCCGGTAACGTCATTCCGACGAACCGCATCAGCCCCATCTCAGCCAAAATGGTCGGTCTCATCCCCAATCCAACACGCCCAGGCGCCACCCTTTTTGCCAATAACTTCGAGGGCGGCACCGTGCGAAGCAAGGATACCGACTCGATGGATGCCAAAGTCGACCATAACTTCAGCACCAACGACCGCCTCAGCGTCCGCTACAGCTACCAGCGCCCCACCCTAACGGACCCGCCCATCTTCGGCGCGGCGGGCGGCCCGGCCAACGGCGGCTTCGCCGGCACCGGCGTGCAGAAGACCACCTCGGCCGGAATCAATTACACCAAGGTCGTCAACCCGACACTCATCACCGAACTCCGCGTTGGTTTCACCCGCTATCGTAACGACGCGCAGAACACCGACATCGACACAAAGGCCAGCGACGCCATCGGCATCAAAGGCGTCAACGTGACTCCGTCCTCTGGCGGCCTCGTCGGCGTCGACATCACCGGCTTCTCCAGCCCTCTCGTGGGTTACTCCCCCAGCCTCCCTTGGGTCCGCTTCGAGCAGAACTGGACAGTTGTGAACAACTGGACTAAGTCCATCAATAACCACACCCTCAAGTTCGGTTTCGATTACCGCGACAACCGCGATGGACTCCTCCAGACGCAGACCTACTCGGTCCGCGGCCTCTACCGTTTCCGTGGCGGCCAAACCTCGATCCCCGGCGCCTCCAACGGCTTCACCAATGCCTGGGCCTCTTTCTTGCTTGACGCACCCAACGACTACGGTCGCGACCTCGTGATTTCTTTCCCCGAGTATCTTCAGAAACCCCTCTTCACTTACATCCAGGACACTTGGCAGATTTCCAACCGCCTCACGATGAACATCGGCGTTCGTCATGAGCTTTATCCCCCGGCGACTCCGCGCAAGGCCGGTGGCTTCTCCAACTACAATCCCAACGACAATTCGCTGGTGATCGCCGGTCTCGGCAGCAACCCCAGCGACCTCGGCCGCCAGATCCAGTACATGAATTTCGCCCCCCGCGTCGGCCTCAGTTATCGTCTCAATGAAAAGACAGTCATCCGCGCCGGCTTCGGAATCAGTTACATGCCCTACCCGGACAATAACTACGCTTATAACTTTCCCGTACGCCAGAACAACGCTTATAACCCATTGAATTCCTTCCAGCCCGCCGGTCGCATGGCCGATGGCTTCCCCGGTGCCAACCCGGTTAACATCCCCACCGACGGCATCATCCGCAACGCTCCGGCGCAAAACTACGATGTCATCCCGAAGGACTTCAAGGAAGGTTATGTACAGAGCTATAACCTCTCGCTCCAGCGCGCCCTCGGTAAGAACTTCGTTCTCGATGTCGCTTATGTCGGCAACGGCGGCCGCCGCGTCCCCACCGTTTTCAACCTCAACGCCGGCCAAGTCATCGGCGGCGGTGCCTCCGGTCAGCCGCTTTTCCAGAAGTACGGCCGCACCGCCGACACCAATCTGCGTTTCTTCGGCACCAGCACCAACTACAATTCCTTGCAGACTAAGTTCGACCGTAAGTTCAGCGGCGGCTTCCTCCTCACGACGGCCTATACTTACTCGAAGTCAATCGATTACAATAACGACAACGGCGGTCTGACTTACTACATCAACACCGCTCGCAATCGTGCCCGTAGCGACTTTGATCGCCGCCACATGCTCAATCAGAGCTACCTTTATGAGCTGCCCTTCGGCAAAGGTAAGAAGTTCATGACCTCCGGCCCCGCAGCCTACGTCCTCGGTGGCTGGCAGGTCAACGGCATCTTGACGCTCATGACGGGTTCACCCTTCACCGTCACCGCGCCT
>JANXUM010000245.1 GCA_025356215.1 Bryobacter sp.
CGACATTGCTGCGGCTGTTAAATTCTTAGCAAGCGAGGAAGCGGGCTACATCACCGGGCACGTGTTGAAGGTGAACGGCGGGATGTATATGTAGGCTGGGCTGCTAGGCCTTGCGCGTGCCGCCCCAGAGTTCGGGCACCATGCTCTCGCCACCGACGATGGTGGGGCGCTCGGCTCGGCCGTTGTGCATGAAGGTGAGGCGCTTGTGGTCCAGGCCCAACAGCCAGAGGATCGACGCGTGGATGTCGTGGACGTGAGACGGCTTCTCGATTGCGCGCAGGCCGATCTCGTCCGTGGTGCCGATGGTTTGGCCGCCCTTTACGCCGCCGCCGGCGAAGAACATCGTGAAGCCCCAGGGGTTGTGATCGCGCCCGTCGCCCTTCTCATTGAAGGGCGTGCGGCCGAATTCGCCGCCCCAGACGATGAGGGTGTCGTCCAACATGCCGCGACGTTTGAGATCGGTGAGCAGGCCGGCGATGGGCTTGTCGGATGCCTTGCACCATTTGCCGTGATTGCCTTCGATGTTCTGGTGTGCGTCCCAGCCGCTGCCGGAGCCGCAGTAGAGTTCGACGAAGCGGACGCCGCGCTCGACGAGGCGCCGGGCGAGAAGGCAATTGCGTCCAAAGGTGGCGGTGTCAGGGTTATCCAGGCCGTAGAGGGTTTTGGTCTCGTCGGTTTCTTTCGATAGATCGACTGCTTCGGGGCCGGCGGCTTGCATTTTGTAAGCAAGCTCATAGCTCTTGAGCCGGGCGTCGAGGTCGCTGTCCTCGCCCTTGTTGGCGCTCCAATTCCTGTTGAGCTGTGAGAGGAAATCCATCTTACTCAGTTGCCGTTCGGCGGTGACGCCGGGGCCAGGCTTAGTGTTGAGGATCGGAGTCTCACCCTGGCGAAAGAGAGTGCCTTGGTGGACGGCAGGAAGGAAGCCGGCTGACCAGTTCTTGGTGTTGCCGAGCGGATCCTTGTCGTCGATCAAGACGGTGAAGGTGGGCAGATTGGTGTTGGCGCTGCCCAGGCCATAGTTGATCCAGGCGCCCATGCTGGGGCGACCGGCGAGGATGTCGCCGGTGTTCATCTGGCAAACGCTGCCGACGTGGTTGAGGCCATCCGCGACGCAACTGCGGACGATTGCCATGTCGTCGACGTGGTTGGCGATGTGCGGATACCAGTCGCTGACCCAGGTGCCGCTCTGGCCGTGTTGCTTCCATTTGCGCGGGGAGCCGAGCAGCGAATTGTTGCCGGTGCCCATCGCGGTGATCAGCTTTCCGAAGCTGGCGGGCATGGGTTGCCCGTGCATGTCGTTGAGCTTGGGCTTGGGATCGAAGAGGTCGATGTGGCTGGGGCCGCCCTCCATGAAGAGGAAGATGACGGCTTTGGCTTTAGGCGTGTGGTGGGGCCTGGGGTCGCGCTCGGCGGCGAGCATGGAGGAGAAGGCCATCGCGCCCAAGCCACTGCCACCCTGGGCAAGAAAACGGCGGCGATTACTGATGTTCATGGGGTGGGTGGTCCTAGTTGATGTAGAGGAATTCGTTGGAGCTGAGCAGGGTATGGCAGAGGTCTTCGAGCGCGGCGATGGGTGAGCCGGCGATCTTTTCCTGCTTGGCTAAGAAGTCGACGGCGAGGTCGATTTCATTGGGTTGCGGGGGGCGCGAGTAAGCCATACGGATGGCGCGTTCGGCCTTGGCGCGGGCGTCGATGCCTTTATCGTTTTCGACACGTTGGGCCAGCGACGCGGCCCAGTGCTGAATGAGTTTGCCGTTCATCAGCTCTAGGGCTTGGTCGGGAGTGACAGTCATCTGACGGCGTGCGCAGCTTTCGTGCGTGTCGGGCATGTCGAAGCTTTGGAACATCGGATAGCGAAGGTTACGGCGGACAAAGATGTAGACGCTGCGGCGGTTGGCGGTCTCTTCATCCTTAGCCGTCTCCCAGAGCCTGTAGCCTTTGGGCATCGCGCCGTCGGGCAGGGGAGGGAACACGCCGGGGCCACCCATCTTGGTGTTGAGCAGACCGCTGACGGCGAGCATCGAATCGCGGATGGATTCGCCTTCGAGGCGGCGGCGAGTGAACTTCCAAAGCAGCTTGTTGTCGGCGTCCAACTTTTCGCCATCGGCGCGGCTGTCGGAGCTTTGTTGGTAAGTGGCGCTCATGAGAATGCGCTTGTGGAGCTTTTTGAGGCTCCAGTTGTCTTCGCCGGTGAACTTTGCGGTGAGCCAGTCGAGCAGCTCCTTGTGGGAGGGGCGGTCGCCCATGACGCCGAAGTCGCTGGGCGTGCCGACGATGCCGCGACCGAAGTGATAGTGCCAGACGCGGTTGACGATGACGCGCGTGCTCAAGGGATTGTCGGCGCTGGCGAGCCAGTTGGCAAGTACCGATCGGCGGCCTGTGGAATTGGCGAGCGGCAGAACTTTGACGTTCGATGGATCGATGATGCTGAGGAAGCCGGGCTGGACTTCTTCCATCTGGCCGTCCCAGGCGCCGCCTCGCAGGACGTAGGTTTTTGGAGCTTTATTGGAGCCGTCGGCCATCGTTTGGGCAACGTTGAGAGGCGCGGGCTTGAGATTGTCGAAGGCCTTCAGTTCTTGGGCCAGCGCGCGGTAGCGGGCCTGTTGCGGCGCTTTCAGCTTGCCGACGAGTTCTCCGTCGGTGAAAACGACCTGGGGAAGTGCTTTGTGATAGAGCATCCAATCCTGCGGGGAGCGCTCTTCCGGTTTCATCTTGAGGATGGCCGTAATGTCCTCTGGGAAGCGCTCCAGGCGCTCTTTGTAGAACGAAACGCGAGCGGGCTCAAGCAGCGCCTGCATCTCGTCGCGGATGAGTTTGGTCTGGATCTCCCACTTCGCCTGTTGCGCGGCGAATTCCGCTTGGCGGGCTGGGTTGTCCAGCACCACGTCATCTTCGATTTTGGTGTTGGAGAAGAAGCTCTGCAGGCGGTAGTAATCCTTGTGAAGAAGCGGATCGAACTTGTGATCGTGGCAACGGGCGCAGGCGACGGTGACGCCGAGGAAGGCGTAACCGACAGCGTCGGTGATGTCGTTCAGTTGCTCTTGACGGCGGAGCCGGATGTGGGCGGCATTGTATTCATCGGGGAAATGTCGATTGAAAGAGACGCCGATGAGGGCGTCGTTGTTGCCGGGGTAGAGTTCATCGCCGGCGATCTGTTCTTTGACGAAGCGGTTATAGGGCTTGTCATTGTTAAAGCTTTGGATGACGTAGTCGCGGAAGCGCCAGACGTGGGGGCGGGTGTCGTCGGCCTTGAAACCATCGGAATCGGCGTAGCGGGCGACATCGAGCCAATGGCGGCCCCAGCGCTCGCCATAGCCGGGAGAAGCGAGTAGACGATCGACAACCTTTTCCCAGGCGCGGGGCGACTTATCGGAGAGGTAGGCTTGCATCTCGTCGACTGTCGGCGGGACGCCGGTGATGTCGAGCGTGACGCGGCGCAACAGCGTGGAGCGGTCGGCGGCGGGGTTGGGGGCGAGGCCTTTGGCTTCAAGTTTGTCTAAAACAAAAGCGTCAATTTCTGTTTTGGCCCAGCCGAGGGTTTTGGGGGTCGGGACGCTAGCTTTGACCACCGGTTGGATTGCCCACCAGCGCTTTTGGGTAGCGGTAAATGTCTTCGTTTCTTCGGCGGCAGACAGCAACGCGCAGCTAACCAGTAAGAACCAAACAAGCGCTTTCACGCGTTTATCTTATTACAATTTGTAAACGCCGGATACGGTGGGCCTCGCTGTCGGCGACGTAGACGATACCTTTTTTACCGACAAAAACGCCATGCGGGCGATTCATTTTGCAGAGCAGCGGATCGCCGTCAGGGCCGTCGCCGAGTTGGCCGCCCGCTACCCGCGTCAGTTCGCCCGTTTTTAGATTGAATCGCTGGATAGCGTGGTTTTCAGTGTCGGCGATGAGAAGGCCGCGCTTGGGGCCGGCGGAGATGCCTTTAGGGCCGTTCATCCCCTTGGACGCAAGCAGATGATAAATACCCTTTTTCGGATTCACTTCGTAGAGAGCGTTGCCCTGGCGCTTGATGATGTAGAGCGTGCCGTCGGCACCGACTTCGATGGCGCGCGGGGCCAGAAGCGGAGTGTCGAATATCTTGGCGCCTTCGACGGGG
>JANXUM010000022.1 GCA_025356215.1 Bryobacter sp.
CGCGTAGCTGGAGAAGCTGACCATCTTTTCGGGATCGTACTTGGTGGCGGCATCAAACAGACCCATGATGCCGGCATGGATCAAATCGTCCAGATCGACATGCACCGGCAGATTCTCGTGGACGCGGACGGCGATCGCTCTCACTAGCGGCAGATGCTCAAGGACCACGCGGTCGCGATGGGCGTAAATGCTCTGGTCAAGCTCGCTTACCTCGTGCGCGGCTGTGGTCTCGACTGCGACGGCGATGGCCGCCAATTCGGGGATTGGACAGTCACTCACGGTATTGGTTGAACTGGAAACGGACATGGGGCTGATCTCCAAGCGGGGGGGCGTTTTTTTAGCCCGGCTCGAAAGTGGCTTGGCAATGGAAACTTCAGTCTCAACTTGTTCGGTCTTTGTGCCGATGATTTCTGTAGTTGGAGGCTTTCTCATTGCTGTACTCTTTTCGCCGGATCGCCGCTGTTGTGCAGCGACGCCCTTACTACTGCAATGAGCGTGCCGTTCAAGTTCAGAAACTTTAGTCCCAATTTGGCGTAAAACCATTGCCATCGCGGGTGCCTCACCTTAGCCCTAAATCATTGCGGGACATAGAGATAGCCTGATAGAGGCCTCTCCGCCCTCGCCAGCAATTGCCCACCCGAGTTTTCCACAGCCCCAGAACGGGAACCAAAGCGGATAAGGCGTTTCAAATCGGTACTACGGAGGTCGTTTTGAAACCAAACGCTTAGCTAGAGAGTCGGACGAGATCGCTTGATCAAATTATCGAACATCCTCTCTACCTCTAAGCTATTGAAAACAAGACTATTTTGCCTTAGATGAGCTAAGTGGAACCACTTAGCTTCTTCACCAACCAGACTCCTAAAAAGATAACGACCATCGCCCCAAGCTCTCTAAGGCCAAATTCTTCGCGATAAAACAACCAGCCTAGAGTGACGGCGACGACCGGGTTGACGTAGGTATAAATCGAGGCGATCGCTACGGGCAAGTGCTGTAGAGAATACAGGTAAGCGCTGTAGGCCACGATCGAGCCGAAGACCGCCAAGTAGAGAACTGCGGCTAAGACCCTTGGCGAGGCGTCCAGCGTGGAATGGCCGTCAATCAGGCAGATCGACGTCGCTACGACGCCAACGGTGATTTGCTGAATGGCACCGACCAGGATCGGATGGGCTTGAGCGGTTTTCCGCTTCTGAACAATCGAACCCAAACACCACGCGGCACAACTGACTTGGAGAAGCAGAAAGCCCTTGACCGTATTGCCACCAAGGCCAGCGCGCATCGCCTCCGGTGCGACCAATGCCACGGCACCGGAAAAGCCGACGAGCATTCCGATCAAGGCCTTGGGTCGAACCCGTTCTCCCCCTGCGATCAGGAAGTCGATTCCCACCATCCAAAACGGGGCGACGGTGATAAACAGGGCGGCCAAGCCGCTAGGGATGAAGGTCTCGGCAATTGTGAGGAAGTAATTGCCGACGCCGAGGGTCAGAAGCCCGGTGCCGACGGGCCACCAAAGAGCGGGGCCGCGCGGCAACGGCCACTTGCGCCAGAGCGCAAACGCCAGGATCAGTGAGCCCGAAAGCAAAAAGCGCGAGGCCAACAGCAGCATGGGCGAAAAGCCCTCAAGCGCGACGCGGATTCCAAGGTAGGTCGTGCCCCAAAAGAAGCAAACCGCCGCCAGACTCCACCATGCCGCTTCGGGCGGGCCGGCGCGGGGGACAGGCTGCGGGGGCGGGGGCAAGTTCCTAGGGTAACAAGGGCCGGTGCCAATTCATCCCGCGCCCCGGAGTGTCCAATCCCCACTTTGATCGTCCGTCGACGTGAACGTGATATTTTCTTGGGGACAGCGATGATTACCGTACCAGCAATTTCGAAAAAGACCCTGTGGGCCGGCTATGCCCTCAGCGCGCTGCCCGCGCTCTTCTTTCTGATGGACGGGGGCATGAAGCCCTTCAAGCCCGCTGTTGTCGTGGAGGCAATGACACAGTTGGGCTACCCGGATTCAGCGACGGTCGGAATCGGCCTCACGCTTCTTGTGTGCACATTGCTTTACCTCATTCCGCAGACGGCGGTTCTCGGCGCAATTCTACTCACGGGCTATCTTGGCGGTGCAGTCGCCACCCACGTGCGCGTGAGCGCGGGCTGGTTCAACATCCTCTTCCCGGTCATGCTTGGCTGCCTTGTTTGGGCTGGCCTCGTGCTGCGAAGCAGAACCCTTCAACTACTTCTCCCCGCAGTGTCAAAAGAAAGCTAACCCAACTCAATCGCGGAAAAGCAGTTGAACATACTTGGAGAGATAGATCTGCCAATTCGGCCAACTGTGCCCTGCGCCGGACTCATTCCAAACATGCGGAACATCTTTCTTCGCCAACAACTCGTGCATCCCTTTCACGCCGGCGTACGCCGCGTCTTCGGTTCCGCAACCTAGCCACAACACCTTCAGCTTCTGTTTCAGCACCGCGCCGTCGGCCTTTTCCCATTCAGCCCGGTTGCCTCCGCCGCTGAACGCCGCGACATTTGAGAAGAGATCGAGATTGTGCAAACCAATCTGCAGCGATTGGGCAGCCCCCATCGACAATCCGCCAATGGCGCGATGCTTGCGGTCGGTGAGCACTCGATACTTGCCCTCCACCAATGGCTTCACGGCCGTGATCAATTCTTTCTCCATCGCTGCCGCGTCGGCACCGGGCACCGGTGCCGGGTCCGCCGCAGCCACTTTGATCTCCCGGCGAACATGGCCAAACGGCATCACAACCACCATCGGTCGCATCTTCCCATCAGCCAGCAAATTGTCGAGAATCACGTTGGCGCGCCCGGTTGCAACCCACGACGCCTCAATCTGCCCGTTGCCGTGTAGCAAATAAAGCACGGGGTATTTTTTGCCACCGGACTCATAACCTGGCGGCGTGTAGACGTAGACCATCCGCTGGCTTTTTAGGTTCGTGGAATCGTAGTAATTGACGTGCACGGTCCCATGGGGCACAGGGCGATCCTCAAAGACCGCCTTCGTTTCGCCGTCCGGGACGATAAAGATGCTGGTGGCACCCCAGCGCCGAAGTTCAAGATTGGGATTCGTGGGATCGGGTGAGCGCAGTCCGCCGTCGATCGCATATCCATATGTGTAAAAGCCAGCGGGCAGCGGACCGATCGTCAAGCTCCAAACGCCCTTCTCATCTCGCCGCAACGGCAGGGGCTTCTTGGTGAACTCGAGAATACCCGGCGATCCCATCAACACCACCTCGCTCGCCTTGGGCGCGAAAAGGCGAAACGTCACAGTGCGGTCCGCACGCACTTCGGGCGAAACGGGGATATTGGCCGCATCCTCGTAGTAAGCCGCAGCGGGCGGCCGCGGACCTTGCGCCACCGCGGTGCAAACCAAGAACAAAGCGCACGATATTCGCATAGCAATCTTCCTTTTCATCGGTCTTCCCGTTCGGATGGGCCCGGCGTGTAGTTGCCACCCTTCACCAACATGTCCAAGATTTCACGCGTCCTGGCCGGGCAGGCCCGACCCTTGTCAGGAGTCAGATTGTCATGCTCCGACTCGATCATCGGTAAAGGCTCTTTAGCGCCCGCAAGCTGATTGAGAACCGTCCAAATGCCGGCGGGCGGGGAGATGGTGTCGATGAAACCGATTCCCGCCATCACCGGAGCTTTGATCCGCGACGCGAAATTGACGGGGTCGAAATAGAGGGCCGTCTTCATAACCTCGGGCTGATCGGACGGCCAGCCGGGGTAGCCTGCTTTGCGCCGATGCAAGTCGCCGTTGGAATCCGCGCCGGCCGGGACGCACACCAGGACGGCGCTGATCTTTTCAGGACGCAGTCCTGCCAGCACCAAGCTTTGCTGCCCGCCCATGCTGCCGCCGGTCAACACGATCGTCTTGCCATCCCAGTCGGGGCGCGTCAGCAGGTAATCGAGTACTCGCGAATCCCGCAGATACATGCTCAGAAAGTAAGACTTCTCGCGACCCGCGTTGCCCACCATCGCATAACCGCGCGGAACCCCTCCAGAAGGCTCACTAGGCGCTTTATCGTGCGAGTCGACATTCAAGACCAGCCATCCGGCGGCCGCCCGTTGCGCGATCATTTTCGCGTTCAGCGCGTAAAC
>JANXUM010000273.1 GCA_025356215.1 Bryobacter sp.
CGCATTCTTCGAAGAGTTGGCCAAAAAGCTCCTTTGCCGGAATCCGGTTCTGTTGCAAGACCGACAGAAAGGACGCATCGAGGGCGTCCAACAACCGGTTCCGCGCCGGTACCAACGGTCGCCCCTTCTCCAGCAGCGAAGCGCAGCACGCATCCGCCCACCGCTGAATCGCATGAAACGCATACCCGGTCGACGCCCGCATGCTCCCACCCCTTGTCCCAGCCGCCACCACCCGCATCCCGTTTTGCGCCAGCGGTAGCGCCATCGGCAGAGACGCCGCCTCCCGCCGCTCAATCCGCCACGCTCCGCCAACCCGCCGATCGATCCACCCCACCAGCTTCGCCTCGATCGACGGGAATTGGTTGGGTACGGGCGATAGCCGCGCCCATTCGTATAGGTAACGATTTTGACTCAGCGGCAGCACATAAGTGAATTCAGCCACCCCGGCCTCGGTCGGTTGGAAATCCATGATCGTGGGGACCGTCGCCTCGCCTCCCCGGCCCGCGCCCTCTAACTCCACAACATAGCCGACAAAACTCTGCCACAGCCAAGGCTGTTGGAGCACTCGCCTGATTGGCCGCGTGTCGATTACCCAGGGTGCCCGCAGCGTCCTCCCATCGCTCACCCGAACAACCGCGCTAGACTCCCCATCAACCACCTGCTCCACTCGCCCGCCCAAAATCAGACGCCCCGCCTTGCTTTCTCCCATAACCCGCTGCGCCTTCTCGTAAAACGCACCCACATGAATCAGCTCGTATGGATAACGCTCGCTCCCGCGCTGTGTCAGGCCCCGGTTGCCGATCACCTGCCACTGTTTCCATTCATGCGTCTGGCAGTCGGCAAAAAAATGCGGCTCGGTACGCCAGCCGCACCAGGTGCGATCTTCCGTGTAGCGATCTCGAGCCTCAACGATGGCAACCCGATAGTCCCGATCCGTGCTTGCCAACCGCGCTCCCAAGCTCAACCCCGCACAGCCCCCGCCGAGGATGATGAGATCGTAGTCTTCGTTTCCCGATAAATCTAACATCAGAATGGACCTCACCCATAAAAAACAGGGCTGACCGCCACTAACAGACTCACTATGGATGAGTGTCGCTAGCCTAGGTCAGCCCCAGTGCCTGAGTCGATTGCCGTTCGGACGCTACTTAGCGAGGAACCGCCATCTCGATCTCAGACTTCTTGACCGCGATCGCATAGATGTAAATACCAAATGCGGCCTTAGCTAAGACGTCGGCGATGCTGTAACCTACCTGCACTCCCACCACCGCGCCCGACCCAGTCATCCCTATCATCGGCAGGATGAACACAATCGGATAGAAACACCACGTGAGCACCGTGATGTAACGCGCCGAGCTAACCATCCCGCGCGCTTGAGCCGGTTGGGCTGCGATCGACGATTTTAAGCCGACAAACAACTCGTACTGGATGACCAAAAACGGGATCATCGACAGAACCCACCACATCCAGCGGGTCCCCGGATCTTGCGAAATCTCGCCAGGGTAGCCTAGTGCTACCATCAACAGCGCAAGGATTGCGAGTCGAGTGGCTTTCGACGAACCTTCATTGCCGGGCAGCCGCATCACCAGAACCAATTCGGTCACTAACAGCGGTACTGTCAAAAGCCAATCGACATATCGATAAGCATCGTTGAACATTTTGCCAGTAGCCGCAACGACGCCGTTTGTTACGGTGTAGGCTTCACCCCAACTCTCAAAGATGCGCCAGTAGTGATACATCGCGATCATCGTCACGATGCCCGAGATCGTCACCGCCGTCTTGTACTGTGGCGCAACTTGGGACCGGCTCAAAAACAAAAAAACCGTCGCCGCGCCCATCGCGGCGAAAACGAACGAAAACGCGTTGTAAACCAGACTGTACTGGGAATACGTTAGAGCTTCCATGGATCAAATCTCCTTTAGGTGCCGCAAGACGAACCCCGCCTTTGTCGCGGCGGCGTCGTCTAAGCGGCCTTCACATTTGTTGTGTGTTGCTAAAGTGGATTTCAGTGATACCGGACTGATTCAGAATCTTTAGAAATTTATGCGAACTTGCTGGGACTTCGGCAGTCAGTGCTGCCGTTGCCTTAAATCACTTCGCCGCCAACGCCTTCAACCGGGCAATCTCTGTTTCTTCCTCCGGCTTCAACCCCGCCATGCGCCCGTACCCCTCCCATAGCGACACGGCCTCTTCAAAGGCCTCCAGCGCCACCGCGCCCTTCTTCTGGGTCCGCGCCATCTCGCCCTTGAGCGTCAACGCCTGCGCCAGTTGTTTGCGGTACTCCGGCTTGCTGCCCGGCGTCGAGCTCACCTTTCGCAATATCTCTACAGCCCGATCCGTCTCTTGCACCGCGATTGCAAGCTCTGTCCCGTCGCGCTCAATCCTGGCCGTCCGGACCAAGTTCTCCGCTAAGCCGACCGCCACATCTTCATTGCCGGCTTCCTTCTTACTCGCCTGCTCCAGTAACTGCCGCGCCTCTTTGTAACTGGCCATCGCTTGGTCGCCCTGCTTGGATTTCTCAAGCGTCTCGCCCAATCCGCTCAACGTCCTTGCCAGATCGAGCAGCGGTTCCACCTGGCTCTCGGGCTTGGACGCCACAGGCCGCAGCACCGCCTCGGCCGTCTTGAAGACGTTCAGCGCCTCCACCAGGTTGTTCATCCGCAACGCCTTGTTCCCCACATTGTTCGCTGAACGGGCATAATCTCCCGCCTTGCCCGCGTTCCCCTTGTCGGACTCAAAGATCAGTCCAAACTGCCGCATGGCCGACCGTGCAAACGGCATCGACGCCTGCTGGTCCCCGGCGGCAAACATCAGATCGGCCAGCGCCGCGTCGGCGGCCGCCTTCGCCTTCAAGACTTCGGGATTGGATGAACTTACACTGACTAACTTGTCTTTCCAGAGCTGAGTGACTTTAATCGCCTCTTTGTAATCCCGCGCCTCGTTTAACATCTCGGACAGCATCTTCGCCGATTGCGAGAATTGCAGCAGTTTGGCGTCCGTGACGTCGCCAGTGGCCATCATTTGCGCTGTAAGTTCATAGGCCTTGCGCGCCGATTGAATCGCCGCTCCGCGATTCCCGCTCAAGATGCCGCTACCCTTCAATTCCACTTCGGCCAGCCGCAGGTAGGCCTTGGCCAGTTCTTCCACCACCTCCGGCTTGCCGGCGTTTTTCTCCAGCATGTCGTCCAGATACTTCTTCGCGCTCTGAATACTGGATTCACCACTTGTCGGTTGCGCCGCGCCGCCTTTGATCCCGTTCATCAGCGCCCCGGTAATACTCTGCACTTGGGCCGATTGCGATTGTGCCCGGTTCCGCTGTAAGATCGCCACCATCGCCGCGCCGAGCACCGCCAAAATCAAGGCCGCCGTGATCCAATTTTGCTTCAGCACGCGCAGCAGATAGTAAGCCGTGTCTTCTTCGCGCGGCATCACCATCCGCCCTTCCAGATACATCTCGATGTCTTTGCCCATCGCCGCCACGTCCGGATAACGGCCCTCGCGATTCTTCTCCATCGCCTTGGCCACGATGTAGTTGAGATCCTCGTTGGCGCCGTCGATCTTCGGCGCGATCTTCTCGCAGATCGCCCGCCCGCGCTCCATGACGGAATCGCCCGGCTCCCCGTAGGGCAAGCGCCCAGACATCATCTCGTAAAGAATTACGCCCAGCGCGTAAACGTCGGTGGCCTCGTCGATCGGTTTCCCGCGGATCTGCTCGGGCGAAGTGTAGGCGAGGCTCTCCGCGCTCAGATCGCTTTGCGCCGCGATCGGATCGCCTCCCTTTGCAAATACGCGTGCCAAGCCGAAGTCAAGCAGCCGTGGGGTCTTCTCGCGCGCCACCAGAACGTTGGCCGGCTTCAAGTCGCCGTGCAAGATTTTGCGCTGATGCGCGTAGCCGACTGCCGTCAGTACCCGCAAAAAGACTGTCAGGCTCTCTCGCGTTTCCATGTCCAGCGCCGCCTCGGTAATCGGCCGACCGCCTTCAAATTCCGACACCACAAACGGACGCCCTTCCGCCACCCATCCTGAATCGAGAATGCGCGCGATGTTTGTGTCGTACAGCATCGTCAATTGGCGCATGTCCTGCACGAATTGTTGCTGCTCGGCGGCCTGCTCCAGCTTGATCCGCCCGGCCTTGAACATCACCAGGCGCTCCCCTGTTCCGTCGGCGCGCGTGGCCAAATAGTCGCTCCCCAATCCATCCATCCCCATCGGCAGCATCACTTGCCAAGCCGAGTAGATTTCGCCCAGTTCCTCGCCTGTACTTTCCTGCGACGCCAAGCGCACAATTCGCCGCGCAAAGCTTAGGAGTTCAGGCTCAAGACCCAGCTCGCGGTCTACATAGGCGCGCCGCTCCGCCGGCTCCAAAGCCATCGCGCCGCTCACCACCGGCTGAATTCGCTCCCATTGCTCTGTCGTCATGTGTCTTTGGCGTCACCTTCCAGTATGGCGAAGAGCAATCTTCAGCGCTATCCGGCAAAGTCTTAGACCGGCGGGCGCAGTAACTCTGCCACCCCTGGCTTACCGAGATCCGCCTTAGTGATTAGCCTGGCCGGCAAGTCCAATCTGCGCGCAGGAGTCTTGCCCGCCAATCTTTGCGCCAACGCCCGCACCGCCTCATAGCCAATCCGGCGCGGGTCCTGCAGCATCATCGCGTCGATGGTGCCATCGTCCAGCCCGGCCAGATGCGTCTCGCTGGAGTCGAAGGTCACCAGACGCACCTTTCGCGACAGCCCCCGGGCGCGAATGGCCTGAATCGCGCCGATCGACGCCGCCTCGCTCGATGCAAAAATCCCGGCCAACGCCGGTTGCGCCGTTAGAATGTTCTCCGCCGCTGCCCGCGATCGCGCCGGGTCCGACATCCCAAACTGCCGCGCGGCAATCTCCACTTTGGGGAATTCCTTCGCAATCGTCTCGACAAAGCCGCTCTCGCGCAATCCAGTCGAAGTGCCCCCCGGTTTTTGCATGATCATCGCCACCTTGCCCTGGTTGCCGATCAGCCCGGCCAGCGTCCGCGCCGCCGTGCAACCCGCCGCGCGATTGTCGGTGGCGATGAAAGTGACATAGTCTTCGATGTCGGCTGCAGAATCGAACATCGCGATTGGAATGCCGGCGGCGATCGCGCGCTTGAGCGGAGCTGCCAACGCCCGCTCGTCCGTGGCCGAGATGGCGATCCCGTCCACCCGCTGAGCGATCATCGAATCGACAATCTGGATCTGCCGCGTATGATCGGTCTCATCGCTGGGGCCGTTCCAAAGCACCTCGACGCGCTCCTCCGCCGCCGCCTGATTTACGCCAGCGTGGATGGCGACAAAGAACAGATGAGACGTGGCTTTGGGGATCACGCCGATGCGCTTCAGCGAGCTTCGATTGCAGGCCGACAGGGCGAGGGTGGCGAGGAACAGACGGCGCTTATGCACGAGGCCATCATAGAACGCCCACCGCTCTGTGCGCATCAATCAGCACCCCACTTTACCCGGCCAATTTCCGACAAAGCTACGATTTGCGTAACGGCAGGCTCTGGCCCAATGACCTCCTCGGCCCCGGCCCCGGTGTCGAAGTCGACACCTCCAAGCTCCAACTGATCGCACACTATAACGAGCATTGCGAACCAACCCCCATGCTCCGCCGCCCCGACGGCTCTGATACCAACTGGTAGGCTTGCGCTTGTGGTCGGGTGCCCAGCCCTCAGTCGAGCTTGCCTCGTGCCTTCACAAGTTTCTCCGGATGGTGACGACGGTGATGTCGTCGGTTTGGCCCCAGGCCCTGGCGGCTTCGGCAATCTCCTGGGCCGACAAGCCGCTCATCTCGCGGGTCCGATCAAAGCCAAACAGTTCGCGCTGAGAGTTCTCGGCCTCGACCACGCCGTCAGAAACAAGGGTGACTTGCGCCCCTGGCGGCAGAATTATTTTTGCTTCTTGCCACTCTGTATCGGCCACGATGCCCAAGGGCAACCCGGCCACGAGGTCCACTTCGCGACCGCCGCAATAAGGCGATGGATGTCCGGCGCTGGCCACCGTTAGCTCACCACCGGGCATGTAGCGAATGCAGCAGCAAGTGACAAAGCCGCCCTGTCCAAGCAGCGCCTCGTTGAGTCCAGCCAGAATCTCGCCCGGACCAGAGGCCTTCTCCCGGCGCAACGCACCAATCGCGACCGAGACCAACATCGCCGCCTTTAAGCCCTTGCCGCTAACGTCACCTACAATCGCCACACGCGAGCCGTCAAGACGATCCAGAACCTGATAGAAGTCCCCGCCCACCTCAGAAGCAGGTTGGTACACCGTATCGATGATTGTCTCGGTGCCGCTTTGTGCCGACCCTGGCAACATGAGTGACTGCACTTCAGCGGCCGCCGCCATCTCTTGCGCCAGACGGCCTTTCTCGCGGTCCGACTCCGCCGAGCGCAGGTTCAGGATGATCGCCAAAGCGAATACGAAAACCAGAATCCCGCAGCGCAGAGCCACTTCTACGATCGACAGTGAATCGCCGCCGTAGGCCATTCCGCCCAACGCCTGCAATGCATAGAACGCCAGATTGGAGCCAAGAAAGATCAAGTAGGCAATATGAATCGGCCAGCGTTGCGACGCACTAGATTTTGCTCGATAGGCAAGTTGGATGTAGAGGGCCATCTGCATCAGAACCGCAAGAAAAATCAACCAGGGTGAGAGCGTGGGAATCCGCTGCAGGATCTCCCGGAAGCTAAGGCTGATCGAGAATGCAAGGCCGATCGCGACAATGAGCCAACTGAGGCCGTTCGGACGAGATCCAAAAGCAGATCGCGGGATCATCAGACCCAGACCAAGTACCACGACCCCATTTAGCGTGCCAATCAGGTTCGCCGTTTCGCGACTCGGGCTGCCAAGCCACTCCGGCGTAGTCTGCAAGAGCCGGAACAGTCCGTTCTGCAAAAGGAACAGCCCAAACCACAGGTATTCGTTGGTACGACGGCGCCAGAGAGAAAGAAGAATGAAGAATGCGGCCGCTCCCAACACCAGCACCATGATCAGACGAACGGGCTCGTTGCGGCGCAATCGATCCAGCCTCCAGGCGGCTTCTTGATTGGCCAGGGAAGCTTGTGTCCCAATCCAGGACTTGCTCGATTCGGCAGATGCCGATTGTGCGCCAAACGGGATTTGCCAGTCTTCGCTGCGGATGGCGATCAACAGCCTTGATTCTCTGGGTAAGTCAAAGCGTGCGGGTTGGGCGAAGCTCTGTCCACCGCGATCCCCGATGGGACCGGCAAATCTCCCGACAAGTTTGCCATTCACGAAAATCTCATAGGCGGGAAAGAGCGGCCCAACCAGGATGGAGAGTGCTTCTGTCGGCAGCGGCTCTGGCAATTCGACCCGAATTCGATACCAGGTGACGCCAAAGGGTCCGGGCCGGCTTGGGCGCGGCAAGGCGATGTTGGCCCAGGCAGCGTCATCAAAGCCCGGGTCTGCCCAACGTGGATCGTCTCCGGTCTGTTGCTTCCAGGTTCCGGAGAGTGCTGCTGGTTGGAAGAGGCTTTGTACCTGAATTGTCTGGGCGGCCAAGCTGGCCGCAGTCAAGAGCAGAAGCAACAGCATTCTCATAGCGCTCGCCGCACTTTCACCACGGTGATGTCGTCGTTCTGGCCCCACGCCCTGGCGGCCTCGGCAATCTCCCGGGCCGACAAGCCGCTGATCTCGCGTGTGCGCTCAAAGCCGAACAGTTCGCGCTCGGGGTTTTCGGCTTCGATGACGCCGTCAGAAACCAGGGTGACCTGAGCACCCACCGCTAAATGCATGATGGTTTGCCGCCATTCGGCATCCGCCACCATGCCCAGCGGCAGGCCGGCGGCGACTTCTATTTCGCGACCGTCGCAATAGGGGGCGGGATGGCCGGCGCTAGCCACGGTCAGTTCGCCGCCCGGTGTGTAACGAGTGCAGCAGCAGGTGACAAAGCCGCCCTGTCCAAGCAAGACTCCATTCAGCCCGGTGAGAATCTCCGCTGGCGAGGAAGACCGCTCCCGGCGCAAGGCACCAATGGCAACTGAGACCAACATGGCCGCTTTCAAACCTTTGCCGCTGACATCCCCAACAAGTACGACCCGCGACCCGTCGGGGTGGTCCAAAATCTGATAAAAGTCGCCGCCGACTTCCGACGCCGGGATGTATGTTGCGTCGACGCCCTCAATCGCAGTACCTGGTAGAAGCAGGGACTGCACTTGGGCAGCGGCGGAGAGTTCCTGCTGAAGCCGTGCTTGTTCTCGCTCGGTGGACGCCTTGCGCTTGCTCAGGACCAAGCCCATCGCAAAGAACATCAGCAGGATAGGCGAACGCATCAAGACGTAGGACAGTTCCAGTCCTCCGGCTTTCGATGCCATCTGGCTAAAGCCCGCGTCGAAGAATCCCAAAGTGTTCTGGATTGAGTTGGTCGCCAGATAAGCGATGAGCGTGATGTGTGTGATCCATTCCGAGCGGGGCGGTCGCCGGCGCCACCAACCGAGCAGGAAGTAAGTGAGCGGGAGAAGGAAGATGTACAAAAGGGTGCTCAGAGACCGGATTTGGGCCGAGTTCGCGCGTAGCCATTCGAATGAAATTTCAAAGGCATGAAGAACTTGGCCACCGATCACGGCGCCGGCGGTGATCCATACCCAGAAAGTCGGCCGGCGGCTGAACAGGGAGCTGAGAAGAAATACCCAGGAGATCAGGAAGGTGGATTGCGTGCAACTGTTCATCAGGTCAGCAAGCGCGCGGCTGTCGAGATGGAGGACGTCCGGGATTTGGTAGAGGCGGTTCATCATTGCCGACAGGAGCAGCGTGCCGCACCACAAGAACTCGCGATCTCCGCGTTTCGATATACCCAGCATGACGAAGAAGAGCCCGCCGAAACCAAGCCCGGCACACAGTACTTGCAACCACCCCGAGCCTTCCAGGCGGGCAATGTAGGCATTGGCGAGCTTCAGTTGAATGACATCAGGGGTACCCAGCCACGACGTACCGATGGCACTGGAACCGGATTGCATACCAAGGCTCAGTCTCCACTCTGCGGCGCGTATGGCAACCACGATGCGAGATTTTCCGCGAGGGAGAGCAAAGCTGGCCGGCCGGGCAAAGTACTGTCCCGAAACGGAAGCAATGTCTCCGCCAAAGGATCCAATCTTCACCCCGCCCGCGAAGATCTCATACGCGGGAAAATGGGGGGCGATGGCAATTGCGAGGGGGCGGTCCGTTGTAGGGATTTCTAAATGAATCCGGTGCCAGGTATATCCGTATGCGCCCGGAGCGATGGCATGCGGCATGGTGACGCGGGTCCAGGCGGAATCGTCGAAGTTGGGGTCTGCATAGCGCGGATCGTCCCCGGTTTGCATGAGCCAGTCCCCATTGAGCGGCGTGGCCGTGTCGAGGTTGGTGACGCGGATACTTTGTCCTGAAAGTTGCACGGCCAACGTCAACCACAGAAGATGCCTCACGTTGCCCTCCGAACGGTTACGACGGTGATGTCGTCGTTTTGGCCCCAGG
>JANXUM010000291.1 GCA_025356215.1 Bryobacter sp.
GCTGGGGATGATTTTGCTGGCGCCGATCGCGGGCTGGAAGCTGGTTGCGCAGAGCGCAGACGGAACCCACGGCGTGGTTTTGGACGCGAAGGGCGCGCCGGTTGCCGGGGCGAAAGTGACGATCGACTTCCCGATGAAGTCCAGCGACAGCAGTCGCGCCAGAAGCGAAGCGACACGCACAAACGCAAACGGCGAGTTTCGCTTTCCGGCACTTCCGGAAGACCTTTACTCGGTGCATATCGAGATGCCCGGCTTTGCTCCGGTCGATCAACCGGCAACGCAAATTGGCGGGGCTGGCATGGTGCCGCTTCGCTTCACTTTGAATGCCGGTGGCAGGTTGACGCCGCCCCCGCCACCGCCTCCGCCTCCGCCTCCGGGCTTTATGCAGGCCAGTTCAGGGTCGAAGCAACTGCGAATCGGCGGCAATGTGCAGGCGGCGAAATTAACGACCAAGGTGCCGCCGCAATACCCGGCGGATTGCAAGACCGAGCGCGTGCAAGGCATTGTGATGCTGCGCGCGGTTATCGACAAAGCGGGCTATGTGGCCGAGTTGAAACCGATCAACGAGTTTGTCGATCCTCGATTGCGCGATGCGGCGATGACCGCCGTGAAGCAGTGGCGCTATGCGACCACACTGTTGAATGGAGAACCGGTGGAGGTGATTACACAGATCGACGTGAACTTCACGCTGCTGCCGTAAGGCTTAGGGGCGACGGTAGATCTTGCCGCCCTTCATCACGAAGACCACATTCTCAGTCGTGCGGATGTCCTCGAGGGGATTGCCGGGCACGGCGACAATATCGGCCAACTTACCCGAGGTGAGTTGTCCGCGATCATTTACGCCCAGTAAATCGGCAGCGTTGATGGTGCCGGCGCGGAGGGAATCAAGCGGGCTGAGGCCGCGGTCCACCATGGCGTAGAACTCCTTCGCGTTCTGGCCGAAGGGGATAAGCGGGGCGTCGGTTCCGAGAGCAATCTTGACGCCGGCCAGGGCGGCCTTGCGCAGACTGACGCGGGCGGCGGGCAGGGCGATGTCGGCCTTTTGCTTCACGATGGCTGGGGCGTTGCTGAGATCGATCGTTTCGCCCAAGCCGCTGGTGGGGACGAGGTAAGTGCCGCGCTCTTTCATCAGGCGGATCGCTTCGTCATTGAGGAAAGAGCCGTGTTCGATCGAGGCGACGCCGGCTTGGACGGCGGCGATGATGCCCTCTGTGCCGTGGGCGTGGGCGGCGACTTTAACGCCGTGGCGGGCGGCTTCGTCGACGACGGCTTTCATTTCATCCTTCGTCATTTGTTGCGCGCCCATGGTCGGCTCCACCGACGTGACGCCTGCGGTGGCGGAGATTTTGATGACTTGAGCGCCGCGCTTGATTTGCCAGCGCACGGCCTTGACCGCTTCGTCTACGCCGTCGGCGATGCCTTGCTCCGGGCCCAATTGGAAGAGGCCCGCGGAGACAGGCGAAGACATCTCGGGATCGATGTGGCCGCCGGTGATGCTAATCGCGTGGCCAGCGGCGACGATGCGCGGCGAGTCGATCCAGCCGGCGTCGCTGGCCTTGGCCATCGCGACCGCGAGCAGATCTTTGGTGGGGTGGAGTTGGCCCAGTTCGCGCACGGTGGTGAAGCCGGCGAGCAGAGTTTTGCGCGCGTTGACGGTGGAGCGCAGGACGGCTTCGGCGGGGGTCTCAGAGATGACGTCGATGCGGTAGCGCGTCGCGCTTTCGAGAAGTAAGTGGACGTGCATATCGATGAAGCCCGGCAGCAGGGTGACGTTGCCGAGATCGACGACGGGCGCGCCGGCGGGGAGAGTGGCGGGGTTGATGGCGGAGATGTAGGAATCGACGACGACGATCGTGGCTGGGGAGATTAGGCGCCCGGAAACGACGTCGATCATACGTTGGGCGCGGAGGACGGTGGTTTCGGCGGTGGCGGTGAGGGCGAAGAGGAAGAATAGTGCGAGACGCATAGTTCGTATGGTACGGGATAAACTTCGACTATGCGGTTATTCCTACTCGGATTGACGATCGGCTGTGCGATGGCGCAGCAGCCGGCCAGCGACATTCCCTCCACCTTCAAAGCCCCCAGCGGTAAACGCGACTACGACAAGCGCGAGGTGATGATCCCGATGCGGGACGGGGTGAAGCTGTTTACCTCGATCGTCGTGCCGATGGGCGCTCGCAACGCTCCGATCTTGTTGACGCGGACACCCTACAACGCCGCCAAGCGGACGCTTCGTCAAGATAGCGCATCGATGCTGTCCGTGTTGCCGCAGGGCGACGAGGTGTTTGTCAATGACGGCTACATTCGGGTGTTTCAGGATGTGCGCGGCAAGCATGGGTCTGAGGGTGACTACGTGATGACGAGGCCAGTGATGGGGCCGCTAAACAAGACTTCGACCGATCACGTTACCGACGCCTACGACACGATCGATTGGCTGGTGAAGAATCTGCCGGAATCGAACGGGCGAGTGGGGATGATCGGTTCGTCGTATGAGGGCTTCACTGTGGTGATGGCGCTGCTGGGGCCGCACCCGGCGCTGAAGGTGGCCGCGCCCGAGAGTCCGATGGTGGACGGGTGGATGGGCGACGACTGGTTCCACTATGGTGCATTCCGGCAGCCGAATTTCGATTACACGGCGGGACAGACGACGAAGCGGGGCGAGGGTGAACCGGTGCGGCGGGCGGGCTTTGACGATTATGAGGAGTTTCGGCGGGCGGGGTCGGCGGGGGATTATGCCGAATCGCGCGGGCTGGACCGGCTGCCCTGGGTGCGCAAGATGATGGAGCATCCGGCTTACGACACGTTTTGGCAGGGGCAGGCATTGGACAAACTGGTTGCGGCGAAGCCCGCCACCGTACCGACCATGTGGATTCAAGGGCTGTGGGATCAGGAGGACATGTGGGGAGCGATCCAGAGTTACTTGTCGCTGAAGGCGAAGGGGCGGGCGGGGACTAACTACCTTGTAATGGGGCCTTGGCGACATAGTCAGGTGAATTACGACGCTTATAACCTGGGACCCTTTAAGTGGGATGGGGATACGGCTCTCCAATTTCGCCGCGATGTCTTGAAACCGTTTTTTGACGAGTATCTGAAAGAGGGCGCGAAGAAAGCCGACACGCCGCCGGTTTTCATTTACAACACGGGCGAGAATCATTGGGACCGGTTGAAGCAATGGCCTCTTGCCTGCGAGGCCGGGTGTGCGGCGCCGATGAAGCCGCTGTATTTACAGGCTGGATTCGGGCTGGGTTTTGACCGTCCCGCAGAGAAGGCAGCCGCATCCGATTCGTATGTCTCGGACCCCGCCAAGCCGGTACCCTATCTGCCGCGTCCAATTCGATTTTCCGATGGGGACCGCTGGCGGAGTTGGCTGGTGATGGACCAACGGGCGGTGGCCGACCGGACCGACGTATTGGCTTACCAGACCCCGGTGCTGACCGCGCCGGTGCGGATTAGCGGTGCGCCGGAGGCGAATCTGTTTGCGACAACAAGCGGCACCGACGCCGATTGGGTGGTGAAGCTGATTGATGTTTATCCAGATGAAGTGCCAAGCCAAGTGGAACTGAGCGGCTATCAACTGGCCGTTTCAATGGATATCTTTCGCGGGCGTTATCGTGAGAGTTTTGAGGCTCCCAGCGCGATTCCGGCGGGCAAGGCGCAGCGTTATCGCTTTGTGCTGCCGACCACGAATCACGTGTTTCTGCCGGGGCACAGAATCATGGTGCAGGTGCAGTCGAGCTGGTTTCCGCTGTATGATCGCAATCCGCAGACGTATGTGCCGAATGTCTTTTTCGCCAAGCCGGGCGACTATGTAAAGGCAACCCAGACCTTACTGCGGTCAAGCGAGCAACCGAGCTCGATCTTGTTACCGGTTGTTCCCTAGACGGGAAGATTGACAGAGGCGCCGGTGCGAAGCGATTCCGCACCGGCCTCAAGCACGATCATTGTACTGAGCGCCTCGCCTGGGGTGACGGGGTTTGGAGCACCGTGGAGCAGGCAATCCCGCAGCAGGCGGTAGTAAGTGGCGTGGTCGCCACGGGGCATGATGAAGTGGCGCTTGCTGCGCGTCTCGGCATCCCAAAATCGGGCTTGGCGAAGATCGAGACCGAAGTCGGCGTGTGTGCGGGACATTCCCGCCTTGGCTTGATCTTCTTGTACATCGGCTCCGTATTTGATCCAGGAGCCGCCTGTGCCGTGGATGGCGAAGCGCGGGGTGTCGCCCGGAACAAGAGCACTAGCGTGCAGGATCACCTGTGTCTCGGGGTATTGCAAGACGGCGTGGAACCAGTCGTCAATGGGAGCATCCTCGCGGACCTTGGCGGTGAAAAGCGTTATCGTTTTTGGCATTCCGAAGAGGACCAGCGCCTGGTCGACCAAGTGGGGGCCCAGATCGAACCAGAAGCCGGGCAGCGCCAGGTTTTGGTCGCGCCAGGTGCCGCGGCGTACTTCGGGGCGAAAGCGATCGATGCGCGATTCAAACTGAGTGACGTGGCCCAGGCGACCGCTGTCGATCACTTCGCGAAGGCCAAGGAACTCGCTGTCCCATCGGCGATTTTGATAAACCGAGAGAGTCTTAGCTTTGGCCTCGGCAGTCGCAATCAGACTTTTGGCGTCGGCGACGGATAGGGCGAAGGGCTTGTCGATCACCACATGCTTGCCGGCATCAAGTGCGGCCCAGGCCAGCGGGACGTGAGTTTCGTCAGGAGTGCTGATCACCACCAGGTCGGCGTCGACGGTGCTGTCGCCCATCGTCCGACCGGGGAAATCAGTCGCGATCTCGTCGCGGCGGGAGGAGACAATGGCGCAGAGTTCGAATTCGGGGATCGACTCGATTAACGGCGCGTGAAAGATTTTTCCACCGAGGCCATAACCGATCAGCGCAACTTTGAGGGACGTCATTCCCTAGAGTAAGCTGTCGCGGCGAAGTTTCTCGAGATGTTTGACGATTTGACCGACGTTTTGAGCTTGATCGCGATTGAGGACGAGCAGGGCGTCGGGGGTGTCGACGACGACCAGATTATCGCAGCCGAGCATGGCAACCAGCTTGCCGGGGGCGTCGACGTAGTTACCCTTGCTCGCATTGAAGATAGCCTCACCACGGCTGGCGTTGCCCTCGGCGTCGTGCTTCTGCAGATCGTAGACGGCGTTCCAACTGCCGACGTCGTTCCAGCCGAATTCCGGCGCGGGGACCCCCATCACGCCGGGCTCCTTCTCGAGCACTGCGTAGTCGATCGAGATGTCCTCACAGAGCGGGAAGATACGGCTGAGTTCGGGATAAAATTCTGGGCTGAGGAAGGGCGGAAGGCTGCGGATGAGCTGCGCAGTCTTGGGCAAATGGCGGTCGAGAGCCTCCAGCAAGCGCGAGGCCTTCCAGAAGAACATGCCAGCGTTCCAGTAGTAATTGCCGCTCTTCAAGAATTTCTTGGCGGTGGGCAGGTCGGGCTTCTCGCGGAAGCGTGAGATCTTGACCGGCTCCAAGTTGCCGAAGGCGGTCGTCTTTGGGAATTCGATGTAACCGAAGCCGGTCTCGGGGTAGCGCGGCTTGATTCCGAGCACCACCATCTCATCCTGCGAAGCGGCACGGAAAGCCGGGCGGACGGCACGCAAGAAAACAGCCGGGCGGCTAATGATTTGGTCGGCGGGGAAAATACCGAGCACAGCCCCTGGGTCGATGCTCTGCATCATCTGGCAAGCCATGGCGATGGCTGGGCCGGTATTGCGCTGGGCCGGCTCGGCGATGATCTGGCGCTTGGGCACTTCAGGAAGCTGGCGGGAGATCTCATTCTTGAGTAACTCGTTGGTGAGGATCCAGATCCGTTCAGGCGGGAGCAGCGGGCGCAGGCGGTCGACGGTTTGCTGGATCAGGCTGCGCTCGCCGAAGAAGTTCAGTACCTGCTTAGCTTTGGCTTTGCGGCTGCGGGGCCAGAAGCGGGTGCCGCGGCCGCCGGCGAGGATCAAGCCGTAATAATTAGTGCGCGGAGTCGTGGTGGCCATGGCAGTCCGTTATTGCAGGGGGTAACCGCGGACAAGCTGGAAAGTGCGCTTCCAACGAGTCTTGGAAAAGAAATTGAGCGCGAGGTCTTTGAGGTGTTCGGGATTGATCGGACTGCCGGCCAAACGGTCGGTGGAAGACTCGTAGGACCAATAGATGACCAGGGGCTTGCCGATGATGTTCTCGCGGGGAACAAAGCCCCAGTAGCGGCTGTCGAGCGAGGAATCGCGATTGTCGCCCATGGCAAAAATACAGTTGTCGGGCACAATCACTTCGCCACTCTTCACGTTCTTGTTGAGCATTTGCTCGGCACCGGGATAGACGCGCATGTTGGGCTCAGAGGGGAAGTTATCGCGGTAGGAATCGAAGTAATCGGTCTTGTGAAACTTATAAGGCTCTTGTGCCGGATGGCCGTTGAGGATGAGTTGTTTGTTTTCGATGCGGATGCGGTCGCCTGCCACGCCGATGGCGCGCTTGACGAAGGTCTGCTTGATGTCCTCCGGGTATCGAAAAACAATGATGTCGCCGCGTTTGACGTCTTGATACGGCAGCAGATACTTGGAGACCGGACCGCTGGGTGAGTAAGTCAACTTGTCGACCAGGAGATGGTCGCCAATCAGCAGCGTATCCTCCATCGACCCGGTCGGAATGACGAAGGCCTGTACCAGGGAGGTGGTGGCGAAGAGCAGTAGGAGGATGGTAACTGTCCACTCGGCGATGGCGCCGCGTTGCGTATCGGCCAAGCTAAGCCGGGCGGAGTTCCAACGCTCGAAAGCGCTGCGATTGGAGGCCGGTTGCGGCGGTGTGGTAGTTGTGCTCACGAATTCTTACTCTTTTTCATTATGGAGGATCGGCGGCGCGCCGTCACGCCCTGGGAAGCGCTATCGCAGGGGGTAGCCGTGGACAAGGCGAAAGGTGCGGTCCCAGCGGGTCTTGGAGAAGAAATTCAGCGCCAAGTCCTTCAGGTGATCGGGGTCGACCGGGCTGCCAGTCAGACGCTCCCGGGTCGACAGGTAGGACCAATAGACAATGAGCGGCTTACCCACGATGTTCTCGCGCGGGACGAAGCCCCAATAACGGCTATCCTCGGAGTTGTCACGGTTGTCCCCCATGGCGAAAATAGCACCGGGAGGCACGACGAGTTCATTGCCCTCGACGTGCTCGCGCAGCATCTTCTCGCCACCGGGGAAGAGGCGCATGTTAGGTTCGCTCGGGAAGTTATCGCGATAGGAATCGAAATAGTCGGACTTGTGCACTTTGTAAGGTTCGGCCATTCGCCGACCGTTGAGAATGAGCTGCTTATTCTCAATCCGGATGCGGTCGCCGGGCAGACCGATGGCGCGCTTAATGTAATTTTGCTTGATGTCCTCGGGATAGCGGAAGACGATGATATCGCCGCGTTGAACGTCCTGGTAAGGGAGTAAGTGCTTGGAGAGAGGACCGGCGGGCGAGTAAGTTAATTTATCGACCAGTAAATGATCGCCGACCAGCAAGCTATCCTCCATCGAGCCGGTGGGAATGACGAACGCCTGAGCAAGCGTTGTCGTCGCGAAGAGGAGGACCAGGATGGTGACTGTCCATTCCGCGATCACGCCGCGGCTGGTGTCGGCCAGGCTTCGGCGGGCGGCGTTCCAACGCTCGAAGGCGCTTGCCAATGCGGTGGGGTTATTCATTCGATCAACCTTTCTATTCGTGACCGGGCTGGGGCGGGTCGTCAGGTTCAGCTTCGTCAGCTTCGTCAGCTTCTGCGGCGTGGAGCGCTGAGGAGAAACGGCGCAGACGGAAGGCCTCCGTAACGCTGTAATAGACGTTGATCAGGCCGATGCCGCTGACGGCGCCACGGAAGTAGGGGTTCAGCCAGAACATTCCCCATTCGGGACTGAAGTTGGCCAGCATGTTTGGCTTCCAGTAATCGCTCCAAGGAAAGAAGAGCAGGAAGAGTCCGATCTCGAAGCAGAGCACCACATACAAGACGCCCGTCAGCTTGTGGTACCAGCGGTAGCTCATTACTGAAAACGCTCCTGTTGCGCGCGTCGCTCCATGACGGCCCGCACGGGCGCAAATGCAGATCGATGATGAGCCGTGGCACCATACTTGTCTAACGCTTGCAGATGGTCCGGTGTTCCGTAACCTTTGTTGGAAGCGAGGCCGTATTCGGGATGGAGTTGATGAAGCTCGGCGAGCAGAAGATCGCGCTCGACTTTGGCGAGAATGGAAGCGGCGGCAATCGATTTGGAAATCGCGTCGCCTTTCACAAGGTTGTCTTGAGGAATGGGGAGGTCGATCTTGAGGAAGTCCACAAGCAGGAAATCGGGTTGGGGGTTGAGTCCCTCCACCGCGCGGCGCATCGCCAGACGGCTCGCTTGCAGGATGTTGATTTCGAGGATCTCTTCCACCGAGGCAAAGGCGACGCTGTAGGCGATGGCGTCCTCGCGAATGCGTCCGGCGAGTTGATGGCGCTCCTGCTCGGGAACGATCTTGGAGTCGCGGATCCCGGGAATGCGGCAGCCGCTGGGAAGGATCACGGCCGCTGCGGCGACCGGGCCAAACAAGCAGCCCCGACCGGCCTCATCGACGCCGGCCGGAGCTAGGTAACCGTTCGCCCGCAAGCGGGCTTCCTTGCGAAAAGAGCAGACCAAGGGCCGTGCTTCTATTTCGCTCGTTCTTTGAGACGCGCGGCCTTACCCTTGAGGTCGCGCAAGAAGTAAAGCTTGCTGCGGCGGACCTGGCCGGTACGGACAATTTCGATGCGGTCGATTACGGGAGCGTGGATCGGGAAGATGCGCTCGACGCCGGTGCCGAAGGTCATCTTCCGAACCGTGATGTTCTCTCCCATGCCGGTATTCTTGCGGGCAATGAGGACACCTTCGTAAACCTGGGTGCGTTCTTTGTCGCCTTCTTTGATCTTCACGTGCACCTTGATGGTGTCGCCGATGCGGAAATTGGGGTGGTCGGTGCGTTCGTACTTTTTTAAGACCTTGGCGAGAGCTGGATGAGTCATGTCGTTTTCCTCTTTTCGTTAAGGCCGACCGTCAGGTCGGGCCGATTGGTTGCGCGCTTGGCGAGCGATGCCTCGCGGCGCCAGCGCTTGATTTCGGCGTGGTTGCCTCCAAGGAGGACATCAGGAACACGCCAGCCGTTGAAGTCCGCCGGTCTTGTATAGTGCGGACAATCCAGCAGGAGATCGCCGTTCTCGTCTGTTTCCGAAAACGACTCAAATTGCGAGGAGGCCTGATTGCCGAGCACGCCCGGAACCAGTCTCGCGACCGCGTCGACCATCAGCGCGGCGCCGAGTTCCCCGCCCGACAACACAAAGTCGCCGATCGAGAATTCGTCATCCACCAAATGGCCGGTGATCCGCTCGTCAACGCCTTCATAGCGTCCACACAGGAGCAGGATCTCGCCGTACCGCAGATAGCTCTGAGCAGCCGCCTGATTAAAGCGTTTGCCCTGAGCCGACAGCAGCGCGACACGTGAGGTATTGCTGTTTCCTTCTTCGGGCTCGGGCGCGAAGCGTTGCGGGAGGATCGACTGGATGGCCTTATAGACAGGCTCAACCTTCAGCACCATGCCTTCGCCGCCGCCGAAGGGGCGGTCGTCGACGGTCTGGTGCCGGTCCACAGTCCAATCTCGAAGATTGTGAATGCGGACATCGATCAACCCCGCCTCGATCGCGTTGGCAACCACACCATACTTCAGTGGGCCTTCGAAGAAGGAAGGAAAAATCGTCAAAATGTGAAAGATCATGGCTGATTCACTTCGAGCAGCCCATTGGGCAACTCGGCCGTCAGCCGTTTGTTCGGGATGTCCTTGACCGGGAAGAACGCGGCGACCCAGGGGATCAGTGCGCCATCCTTACCCACCGAGAGCCAGGCGAGAGGGCCTTCTTCAAAGACATCCTCAACCGTTCCCAGCAAAGATCCCGACCTGTCAAATATCTCGCAACCGATCAGGTCGCTCAAAAAAACTTCGCCATCCTCAGGCGTTCGCCGCGCGCTGAGCGGGATACATAGATCAAAACCGCGAACGGCGTTGGCTTGGTCAATTGAATCCACTCCCGACAGCTTGACCACGGCTTTGTCCTGATGCATCCAAGCTTCTTCCACCTCAAAGACGCGAGGAGCCTGAGCCGAGTCTACAAAGCAGGAAACCGAATGGACTTCAAGCAGTCGATCAATGTCGTCCGTTAGCAGGTTGACCAGCACCTCGCCCTTGTTGCCTCTCGGCTTTTGGACAGTGGCAAGCGTCAGCCAGCCTTCCGGGACCATCGGCGAAGGACCGCCTATTCCTGGATCGAGAGGTCGTAGCGCTTGTTTTGTTTAGCTCCGCCCGCGCCCAAAAGGGTGCGAATGGAACGGGCGGTACGGCCTTGCTTTCCGATGATCTTGCCGATATCTTCCGGAGCGACGCGGAGCTCGATCATCGTGCCGCGCTCGGCTTCGACCTGTTTGACGAGGACGGCCGAGGGGGTGTCGACTAAAGCCTTGGCGATTTCAGCCACGAGTTCTTTCATATCCGCGAATCTCCTTTGGAAAGTGGGCTAAGCAGCGACGGCGGCTTCAGCGACCGGGTACTTACGGATCAGACGGGCGACCGTGTCGGAGGGCTGCGCGCCATGCTTCATCCAATGCTGGATGCGCTCCATCTTGAGCACGACTTCGTGCGGCTGGGCAACGGGATTGTAGTGGCCAACGACTTCGACAGCCAGGCCATTGCGGGCCCGTTCTTTTTCAATTACAACAACGCGATAGGTCGGCTTCTTCTTTGAGCCGAAACGCGCCAAACGAATCATCAACATCCTTCTATTCTCCTCTATTTGGCGCCTGTTAGCGGCGCATCAGATCGTCCATACCGGGCAAGCCGAGCTTTGCGAGGCGCTTAGCCATCGAGCCGCCGAACTTGCCGCCACCCATTCCACCGAGCGAATCCGTTAGGGACTTCATCATCTTGCGGGCTTGGGTGTACTGCTTGAGCAAATTGTTTACGTCGTGCACTTCGGTACCGCTGCCCTTGGCAATGCGGCGGCGACGGGCCCCGTTGATAATCATGTGGTTGTGACGCTCGTGCGGCGTCATGGAATCGATGATGGCGACGATCTTGGTGAGTTCGCTCTCATCCATTTTCGCCTCCTTCAACTGCTTGGACATCTGGCCCATGCCAGGCATCATTCCCATCAGCGCGTCGAGCGGGCCCAGCTTGCGAAGCTGCTTCAACTGTTCGCGGAAGTCTTCGAGCGAAAAGTCGTTTTCGATGAGCTTGCGCTGCATCTTTTCGGCTTCTTTTTGATCGAAGGCGGATTCGACCTTTTCGATCAGGCTGAGGACGTCGCCCATGCCGAGAATGCGCTGAGCGACGCGATCGGGATGGAAGGCCTCAAAAGCATCGGGCTTCTCGCCGGTGCCGACAAATTTGAGCGGCTGGCCGGTAATCTGGCGCACCGACAGCGCCGCGCCGCCGCGGGCGTCGCCATCCATTTTGGTCAGGATAATGCCCGTGATGCCGAGGCGCTTATTGAATTCGTCGGCGGAGCGCACGGCGTCCTGCCCGGTCATCGCGTCGGCTACGAATAGGATTTCGGTCGGGTTGAGGAATTCTTTGAGCTCCTGGAGCTCTAGCATCAACGCTTCGTCGATGTGGAGGCGACCAGCGGTGTCGACGAGGATAACGTCGCGACCTTCGCGGACGGCGGCCATCTTGGCACCACGCACCAACTCCATGGGCTTGTCCGACGGGCTGCCTTCGTAAACCGGCAACGCCAGTTGCTTGGACAGAATGGAGAGTTGCTGACGGGCGGCGGGACGGTAAACGTCGACCGAGACCAACTGCGGTTTTTTACCTTCCTTAGTAAGAAGCTTGGCCAGCTTGCTGGTAGAGGTAGTTTTGCCGGAACCCTGCAGGCCGACGATCATGATGACTGTGGGGGGCTCGTTTGCGAAGCGCAGGCGCGCCTGGTGGGTGCCCAGCATGCGAACAAGCTCATCTTTGATAATCTTGATGACCTGTTGGGACGGGGAAAGCGAGGACATGACCTCTTCGCCGAGCGCCTTGACGCGAACCGATTCGATCAATTCTTTGACGACTTTGAAGTGAACGTCGGCTTCGAGCAAAGCGACGCGGATCTCCTTGAGCGCAACTTCCATGTTGGCTTCGGTGAGTTTTCCTTCTCCGCGCAGGTTCTTGAAGACCCGCTGGAGCTTATCGCTTAGGCTATCGAACATTGGTTTTCAGATTGATCAGGGTGATTTGGGCGGGAAGCGACCAAAACCGTCATTTTAGCAGAAAATGAAACCGAAATCTAATTGAGGTCCAGGTCGGCCAAGGCGATCTGGAAGGAGAAGCGCGGGAGATCGAGGGTGGGGACGTGGCGGAGGGCGGTGGCGTCGTAAGTGTAGAACTTCTTTTCCTGCGGGTCGATAAGCCAGATGTTGTCGACTCCCCAGGCTTGGTACTCGGCGAATTTCTTCAGGACTTCGCCCATTCGATCCTCTGGAGAGAGAATTTCGATGGCTACGAAAGGCGGCGAATCAGGGTAGTTGCCGGTTGGCGGCTGACCGACATAAACCGCCACATCCGGGATGCGATACAACTCGTTGGGCCGCAGTGGGTGGCGGACCTCGGCGGCGGCGTACACCGGATGCTGACGGCGCAACACTTCGAAAAGATAGCCCAAGAGAATCTGAATGCGTCCGTGGATGTATGTGGGCATGGATCGCTCAACGACGGCACCGTAAGCATATTCGCGGTCAATCCCCTCGTAGGAGGTTCTCAAGTATTCTTCGGGCGAGATGAGTGCCTGCGTCGCCATGTCTGTATCTTATCCTGAATGAACAGATGACTCACTTACTTAGCCTCCTCGGCCTTGCGTTTGCGCTGGCCGCCCAAACGCCTGAAGAGACGATGGCCAACCCCCGGCTCAAGGCCGCGATCGAATCGATTCGCACGAACAACTCGTGGACGATGCAACAACAGGTGTCGATCTGCGAAATCGCCGCCCCTCCCTTTCATGAGGCCGAGCGCGGCAAGGAGTTTGCCCGCCGACTAGCCGGGCTTGGGCTGGCGGATATCCACACGGACAGCGAAGGCAACGTCATCGGCAAGTGGCCTGGTTCGACGTCTCCCAAGCCCCTGATTGTGTTCAGCGCGCACCTCGACACGGTGTTTCCGGAAGGCATGGATGTGAAGGTGCGGCAGGATGGCAAGCGCTTACATGGCCTCGGCATCGGGGACAATTGCCGTGGCTTGGCGGTGGTGCTGGCCGTGGCCAAGGCGTTCCAGGACGCGAAAGTAAAGCTCAAGGGGACGGTGCTCTTCGTGGCTACTGTCGGCGAGGAAGGTCAAGGCAACCTTCGCGGAGTTCGGCATCTGTTTACAAAAGAGCTAAAAGGACAGGTGGACGGCTTTGTGTCGGTGGATGGCACTGGCTTTCGAGTTACATCTCGCGGAGTCGGCAGCAATCGCTACAAGGTGACCTATCGCGGGCGCGGGGGCCATAGCTACGGCGCGTTTGGAATGCCGAACCCGGCCCACGCCATGGGCCGCGCAATCGCCCGTATTGCAGACATCCAGGTTCCGGTCAGCCCAAAGACCACGTTCAACGTCGGGACATTGCAGGGTGGCACGAGCGTGAACTCGGTTCCGATCGAGGTAAGCATGGAATTGGACATTAGGAGCGAATCCGCCAAGGAGCTTGCGGCTGTCGATGAACGGCTGCGCGCCGCCCTGCAGTACGGACTGGAAGCGGAGAAAAAACGCTGGCCGGACAGCAAGGCGCCGCTTGAGTTAGAGATCAAGCCGATGGGCTTGCGCCCTGCGGCGGACCCTGGCGACGATGTGCCGATCATCCAGAAGGCGCTGGCGGCGGCCAAGGCGATGGGCGTTGCGATCTTTGCCACGGGCAGCGGAAGCACCGATTCAAACATTCCCATGAGCCTGGGCATACAGGCGGTGACAATCGGCGGAGGCGGGGCCAGCCCCAACGCGCACTCCATCGACGAGTGGTTTGAGGAGCGCGAAGACGGCTACAAGGCCCCACAGTGGGCGGCCCTGCTGCTGGCGATGCTCGCCGGGGTATAGACTGACGGGAGCAGAATCGACATGTCAACACATTCCATTTCCCGCCGTTACTTTTTCTATGGCAGCCTTCTCGCCGGGTCCGTACCCGCCGCCGGCTTTGGCTCGATCGCCTCGCTTAAGGCCTTGGGCTACAAGCCTTACTACAACAAGCTGAACATCGCCTCGATCGGCTGTGGCGGGCAGGGAGGCGTAATCCTGAACGAGGCATCCAAGACGGAGAACATCGTCGCGATGTGTGACGTCGACGAAGCACGGTCATCACAGAACTTCGCCAAATTTCCGAAGGCGACCAAGTACAAGGACTTCCGGGTGATGCTCGATAAGGAAGGCGCCAACATTGACGCCTGCACGATCGGCATACCGGATCACATGCACGCGACGGTGGCGCTTGCGGCCATGCAGCGCGGCAAAGGCGTCTACGTCGAGAAGCCTTTAACCCGCACTCCGTGGGAGGCGCGGCTGCTGGCCGACGCCGCGGTGAAGTATAAGGTAGCCACGCAGATGGGCAACCAGGGCTATTCGCATGAGAGCATCCGCGTTGCGTCGGAAATGATTTGGTCGGGCGCGATCGGCGATGTTCGCGAGGTGCATGTCTCTTGCACACCTGGTAGCCACCCGACGGGGTTACAGGAGCCAATGCCCGAGAAGAGCGTGCCGGCGACGCTGGACTACGACCTGTGGCTGGGCGGGGCCCCGATGCAATCCTTTCACGAGGCGATGGCGCCTTACAACTGGCGCGGTTTCTTTGACTTTGGAACGGGGCAAATTGGCAACTGGGGCATCCACACGATGGGCCCCGTCAACATGGCTTTGATGCTGGGCGCGCCGGAGAGCGTGGAGTGCGTCAAGATCGAACAGAGCAGCAAGCTGAGCTTCCCGAAGCGCGCGTTGCTGCGCTTTAACTTCCCGGCGCGCGGAGACATGCCTCCGGTGGCGGTTTACTGGCATGACTCCACACAGCCTACGGATCCGGAGGCCTTTCACGTGCCCGGCATGGAGCGGGAGAAGATCCTGCCGCTGAGCGACAACCTTGGTTCGAAGGGACGCGGTCGTGCGTCCGTGACCCCAGGTGGCGGCGGCGTGCCAACACGACCGAGAGACCCGAATGCGCCGCGTATCGGCGCGGGCGGGCCAGGCGTGAAGGTCTATGGCGAGGGCGCGGCACCAGCCGAGCCGGGAATCCTTTCCGGCAACGGAGCGGTGTTTGTGGGAAGCAAGGGCCTGATGGCCACGGTCAATCGCGGCGAGGGCGTCCATCTCTTGCCAGCGGAGCGTTGGAACGACTATACGCTTCCCGCGCAAATGTTGACCCGTTCGCCCGGCCACATGACCGACTGGGCGCGGGCCTGCAAGGGTGGCGAGCCCGCATGCTCCAACTTCAGCGTTTCCGGGCCCTACGCCGAATGGATGCTTCTCGGCGTGATCGCTTTCCGCGTGCCGGGTAAGCTCGATTGGGACAGTAAGAATCTGCGCTTTACTAACAGCGCCGAAGCCAATAAGTACGTGAAGCCAAGCTTCCGCAAGGGCTGGGAGCTGAAGCTCTAGATATTCAACAACGACTGCTGAATGGCGCCGGTCACAACGGCGCTGCGGTCCTGGACAAGGACGTTGAACTCCGAACGCAGGCCAAAGTCAGTGAGATAGATGCCGGGCTCCACCGAGAAGATGGTGTTCGCCAGAATGCTACGCACATCGTGCGTCTCGAGGTTGTCCATGTTGGCACCGGTGCCATGGATGTCGGTCGTGATCGAGTGACCGGTCCGATGTACGAATTTTTCTCCGAAGCCGGCGGCGGCGATCGGCTCGCGAGCGGCATCGTCCACTTGATAACCGCAAAGTGGAATCGATTGTTCCCGAGCTTGTTTGACACGGGCAAAGGCCGCGTCGCGCCCCACTTTGACGATCTCGAAGACGTTCTCAATTTCAGTTGGAACTTTTGCGCCGCAATAGCCGGTCCACGTGATGTCGTAATAAACGGCGCCGGGAATTGCGAGCTTGGCCCACATGTCGATCAGCAGGAAGTCTCCGGGTTGAATGCGGGCTGCGGAGCCGGAGGTCGGCTCGTAGTGAGGGTCGGCCGCGTGAGCGTTTACAGCGACGATGGGACCGTGATCGGTAAACAATCCCTCCCTTTCGAAGGCTTGGCGCATCCAGGTCTGGAGCTGATGCTCATTCAGCGGAGTCCCGTCTGCATGGGCTTGGGTCACTTGGGCAAAGGAGGCGGCGCGGATCAGGTCCATCTTCTTTCCGGCTTCGAAGTGGGATTCAATCTGAGCCGGCGATAGGGTTGCGTGAAAGATCTGGACGAGATCGGCGGAGGAAGCGACTTCGATACCGCAGGAACGGATCAACTCAAGAGTGCCGCCATCCACCATTGAAACGTAAGGAATGGCGCAGTTAGGTGAGTATTGCATCGCGATGTGCTTGTGCCCGGCAAGCAGCGCCGCAACGCCTTCCTGATGCTCGCGCCAGCCAGAGTAGACATGCTTGTCACCGGGCAGCGGGTCGAGGATTTTAGATTCGATACGATGGACTAGTTTTTGGGGCTCGCCGTCGCGCGGGATCAGGTAATACCAACGGCGAGTCGCCATTTGCTCGGGTGACAGGCCGAGGATTTCGTAGGCGATCGGATCGCGAAGGTGGTGATCGAAAAATAGCCAACCGTCCAGGCCGTTTGCCTGCAGAGCCTCTTGGATGCGCTTCATAGAATTGTCCATTCAAAGTTACCATCGAGCCAGGCGGTGCCGGCAAAGTCACGACGGTCGTTCACCCGGAATTCCAGGAAGTCGTCGCGCCAGTCCTGCCGGCCGCCGTCAAGGTCTTGTGTGGCCAGGGTGATCGTGTAGTCGCCACGGGTGAGGTGGCAGAGAAATGAATACGCGACGCGGATCCGGCCTGGAGCTTCTGCTTCGAGAACGACGCCTTCAAGCTGCGTGTTGGTCCCGGCGACATCGACGCCTTGGCGATTGCGAATGAGCAGTCCAAACTGGAAGCGACTCGGGGCTTGGTGAATAGCGATTTCGGCTTCGAGCACGACCTGGTCGCCGATCTCGAATTGAGTGCGCGGACCGGCCCCGGGCAGATGCAGATGGGCGGAGACAATTTGCGTTACACCGTTCTCGGGGGCGAGATCGGTTGCGGGAAGCAAACCGGCCTGAACGCGTAGTGCGTATTCATCGGCAACTTCTTTTGGCGTGCCCAGCTTTGCAAGCTCGCCGTGCCACAACAATGCAGCCTGAGTGCAGAGGCGTTTGACGATACCCAGGTCGTGCGACACAAACAAGATCGTTGTGCCGCGCGCTTTGAGTTCATCGAGGCGACGGATGCACTTGTTGGCAAAACGGGCGTCGCCGACCGCAAGCGCCTCGTCAACGATTAGGGTTTCCGGGTGCTGGTGAATGGCGGCGGAGAAGGCCAAGCGCACGTACATGCCGGTGGAGTACTCGCGCACGGGGCGATCGAAGAAGCGCCCGAGTTCGGCAAAGGACTCCACCTCGGGCAGGGCGGTCTCGATCTCGCCGCGCGACAGGCCTAGCAGTTCAGCGTTCATGCGGACATTTTCGCGACCGCTGAATTCAAGATTGAAACCCGCACCGAGTTCAAGCAACGCGCTAATGCGACCTTGAGTGAGGACGCGTCCTTCCGTGGGTTGGAGTATGCCAGCCACGATTTGCAAGAGGGTTGACTTTCCTGCCCCGTTGGGCCCGACAAGGCCGAACACCTCGCCGCGCGGCACATCGAAAGAGATGTGCCGCAGCG
>JANXUM010000302.1 GCA_025356215.1 Bryobacter sp.
TTGCCCTCCAATACAAGGACGCGCTTTCCCTCGCCAGCAAGAAGATACGCGGATGTCAGCCCCGCCGGTCCCGCCCCAATTACTACAACGTCGTACATGCTCATAACTAGGATCGGCAAAATCCCTCCCCTTGTCTCGCCGCGAACGAAAAAAGACTACTTAGAAAAAAACTACCTAGGGGGAAAGTCCAACCGATAGGCGCTTGCGGAATCCCTTCCACGTTGGATCGGCGAGAATGAAAGCATCAGTGTACAGCGAAACGCTTCTCGATCATTTTGCCCGTCCCCGCAACATAGAGGCCTTGGATTCACCCACCCACACGGTGCAGTGCGAGAACCCGGTCTGCGGCGATCAGTTGCGGTTGAGCGTGAATTGTTCGGACGGCCGGATCGCCGCGGTCTCCTTTCGCGCCCGTGGCTGCACGGCCTCGATCGCCTGCGGCAGCGCGCTCACAGGCCTACTGGCGGGTAAAAGCTTGGACGAGCTCCGGAGTCTGCGCGCCGCTGACGTGGAAGATGCCGTCGGTGGGCTGATTCCCGAGTCAAAGCACGCCGCGGCCCTGTGCGCCGACGCGGTGCGTAAACTGGAGGCCGCATGGAAGACGTTCTAGACGACCTGATCGAGTGGCTCCGGATTGCCAGCATCAGCGCCTTGCCCGAGCATGCCCCCGATGTCCGGCGCGCGGCGGAATTTACGGCCAAACTCTTCTCTCAGGCCGGCCTGGAAAATGTGGCCCTCATCGAAGGCGAAGGCCACCCGCTGGTCGTGGCCGACTGGCTACATGCCCCCGGCAAGCCCACGCTGCTCTGTTACGGCCATTACGATGTCCAGCCGGCAGAGCCGCTTGAACTTTGGCGCACCCCGCCCTTTGAGCCCACCAAGCTGGGGGACAACCTCTACGCCCGCGGTGCCGCCGACGACAAGGGCCTCGCCATCATTCTCATTAAGGCCGCCGAACGATTCCTCCGCGCCGGCAAACCGCTCCCCGTCAATCTCCGCTTCCTGTTTGAAGGCGAAGAAGAGTCCGGCGGCGATCATGTTGCGGCCTATCTCAAGGCCAACCCCCAGGCCCTGTCCTGCGACGCCGCTCTCATCTGCGACACCGAGATGTTCGCCCCAGAACTGCCCACCATCTGCACCGGCCTGCGCGGCATCGTGTACGCGGAACTCAAAGTCCGTACCGGTGCCGTGGACCTGCACTCCGGCGTCTATGGCGGTGCCGTGCCCAACGCGATCGAGGCCGCCGCGCGCATCGTCGCCAAACTGAAACACAATGACGGCGGCATCGCCATCCCCGGTTTCTACGACGACGTCCTCGCCCCCGCCCCAGAGGAACTCCGCAGTTGGGCCGCGCTTCCTTTCGACGACGAAGCCTTCCGCCGCGACGAAGCCCGTGTCGAGGCCCTCACCGGCGAGCCCGGCTACAGCGTCGTTCAACGCTCCTGGAGCCGCCCCGCCCTCGAGATCCACGGCATCCGCGGCGGCTTTACGGCCGAAGGCGCCAAGACCGTCATCCCCTGCCAGGCGCTGGTCAAAATCAGTTGCCGCCTCGCCGCCGGTCAAGACCCCGCCCGCGCCGCGCGTCTGCTCGCAGAGGCCATCGATGCCGCTACGCCCGCCGGTGCGGTCGCATCGCTGCACGTCCTCCATACCGCCAAAGCCAGCATCGTCGATCCCCGTAGCCCCTTCATTCGCGAAGCCGCCGTCGCCATGAGTGAGGTCTTCGGCGGCCAAACGGTGTTCACCCGCAGCGGCGGCAGTATCCCCATCGTTGGCCTCTTCGCCGACCTGCTCGGCGTCCCCAGCGTGCTCACCGGTTTCGGTCTGCCTGACGACAATCTTCACGCTCCCAACGAGAAGGTCTACCTGCCCAATGTCTATCGCGGCATTGAGGCGATCATGCGCTACTGGACGCGCCTGGGCCTGCGCCAATCAGAGGGAATGTGACCAACTCCGGCTTCAAGGACATGCTCAAGAGCCGCGTCGACATCGTGCGCACGATCGGCGACTTCACCCCGCTCAAAAAGGTGGGCGGCACCGCGCGCTACATCGGCCTCTGCCCCTTTCATAAAGAGAAGAGCCCCAGCTTCAACGTCAACGCCGACAAGCAGTTCTTCAAGTGCTTCGGTTGCGGTAAGGGCGGCGACGTTTTCACTTTCTTGATGGAGTTCGAAAGTCTCAGCTTTTATGAGGCGCTGAAGTTGCTCGCGGACAAGAACGG
>JANXUM010000029.1 GCA_025356215.1 Bryobacter sp.
CTCCGCGCGCTTCTCGGAGAGGTCGTAGTTCCGGGTTGACGGCGAAAGGACTTCGACGATGACGGTAGGCTTGTCTTCCGCTCGCTCGGATCCCGCGCCAACGGCACCGCACTTCACGGACAAGTCGGGATAGAAGCCCGCATTCTGATTCGGCGTTGCAATCAGCATGTTGGACTCGAAGACCGAACAGTCGCGGCTCGCTAACACCTGGCTTAACGCGCCGATCGCCGCCGACGTGATGAGGCTGTGATTTCTCGTGCCCCCGGCCATCGCATAGACATGGCCGTAAAAATATTCGTTCTTCTGGTTGGCCCTTTCTTCGTGGCGCAGATATTCCTCAAACGGCATCGTCGGAAAGGCGGTGACGGCGATGGAGGCGGACATGCCTCTATTCTAGTCCGGCTACATCGTCACGACATCAAAGCGAAAGCGCTCGGGCGGCAGGTCCGACACCGGGTCTCCACTCATGCCCGCCCAAGTCTGAAACGCCGACTGCGCCAAGCTGCCGTTGAGGTAGAAGAGAAACTGATCGCTGAAGTAGCCAATCGGAGGCGGCTGGCGGAAGGTGAGTCTCATCCCGACGGCTCCCTCCAGGTTCACCGGCACCTCTTTGGCCTTGTCCTCAAGCAAGATCACGAAGCTCTTGCGCCCGGCGTGCGGCCAGACGTCGGCTCGTAACAACGGTCGTAGATCGGATCGCAACTCAAAGGCATTCTCGCAGTGGCGAATCCACTCAAGTATCGAATCGCCCCAAGCCCAGCTCTGCATGAAGTGCTGGTACTGATCCACAAGATTGAGCGCCATGTCCATCCGTCGGCGTTCAAATTCCATTTCCAGTTTGGGGTCCAGCAGGGGCATGCTGGAGATCAGATCTTCGGTGAGCAAGATGTCGCTGGCCATGTGCATCATCTTGTCCATGCTCTTCACCGGCGTCGAACGGACTAACAACGGGGGTAGCTCATGCGTCCGGTCGCCTGGGATTTCAACGAATTTTCGTTCGCCAAGAATATCCATAATCAACCTCGCTAGAGATCGGAAGCTTTCGCCTCCACTTAGTCTTATCGCCCCTACTTGAGGGTTTCTGCAATTATAAGATGCTTCCGCCGAAACGCAAGTTGCGATTAGTTGCGGAACGACGGGTCGATGCGATCCATCAACCTCACCATCGCGTCAAACTCGGGATTCGGGACGCGGCTGTAGCCGTCGCCGCCTTGGGTCGATTCGAAATCCTCGTTTAGCTTGAGGCTCAGGTCGCGCACGGACTCCGGTGGAACGATCAGCGCTGCTCCGGTCGCTTGTGCCGCCAGTTGTACCTCGCAGGCGCGCTGTAGCCTGAACATCCGTACAAACGCCTGACCGACGCTTTCGCCGCAAGTGAGCAGGCCGTGTGTCCTCATCACCATCACGTTGCGGCGGCCCAGGTTCTCCGCCAGCCGCTCTCGCTCCCCCAGTTCGAGACTTGGCCCTTCATAATCGTGATAACCAACTTCGCCGTAATAACCGAGCGCGTACATGCTGATCGGCAGCAAGCCGCAACCGAGCGCGGCCACCGCCATGCCCGCCGTCGTGTGCGTATGCATCACGCAGCGGACATCCTGACGCATCATGTGGATCGCGCTATGAATCACAAAGCCGGCGGGGTTGATCTCTTGCGATGGGTCGCCAATGATCTTGCCGTCCATATCCACCTTCACCAGATTTGACGCCGTCACTTCGTCAAAGCGCAAGCCGTAGGGATTGATCAGGAAATGATGTTCCGGGCCCGGCAGGCGCACCGTGGTGTGAGTCCAGATCAGCTCGGACCAGCCAAGGTGGTGAATGATTCGATAAGCGGCGGCAAGCTGCACGCGCAGTTCGCGCTCGATTGGATCCATGTCAGCCATCCCCTGATTATGTCGTGACCGGCTTGATGCGCTCGCGCATGCCCTGGCGGAAGCGGGCCCGCTCCTCGGGGCTCATGCGCCGCCACGGCCCGCGCGGTCGCATGCCGCGCGGGCCGGCAAACAGAATCCAGCTCAGGCCCATCAGGCCGAGAGCCTGCCAAAAACCAATACGGGGCAGCCCAAAGATGGAAGGTATCAGCCAGTTCCAAAGTTGCAAAACCGCCTGGCCGAGACCGGCCACCACGATCGATCCAATTACCAGGCCACCGATTGCGAAGTGCGCAAATCTCTGTATTCGTTCTTTTTTCATAACTATCCTTTCTTTATTTCGCCGTAAAGTTCTTCCAGCCGCCCGCGAAGATGAAGCACCGCGTAACGCTTGCGGGAAAGCAGCGTGTTGACGCCGACGCCTGTGCGCGCGCTAATCTGCGCGAAGCTCTCGCCCCCGAGTTCATGCGCGATAAATGCTTCGCGCTGCGCAGCGGGAATTTCTTCGAGAGCCGCCTCAAGCTCTTTCATCAACACGGTCCGCGTGAACGCGGCCTCCGGTCCGCCGCCCAACGCCGGCAGGATCTCTTCGAGGCTTGTCGCCTCGTCAAGATCGAAGACCGGCTCGGCGGCGCGCTTGCGGAACAAGTCGATGATTCGATTTCGTGCAACTCGATACAGCCATGCGCCCACTTGCTCCACTGGCCTCATCAACCGCGAGGCCAGCACCAGTTCGTAGAAGACATCTTGAAGGATGTCCTCGGCATCGTCGAGATCGCGGACGCGGTTGCGGATGAAGCTCCGCAGCCGGCCCGTTTCGCGTTCAATGTCGAGAGCGAGCCGACGTTCCTGTTCGCTCAGAGTGCCATCCATCCATAGTGGTTAACGAAAATGCTGGGACGATATTGTGACGAGCGGTGAAAAAAGTTTATGGAGCTTTGCCAGAATGGTGTCGACATGATTTTCACTCTACTGCTGGCGGGCGCGTTGGCCAGCGCCGAGCCATCCCTGTCCGACATCACATACCCGAGCTCGGACGGCAAGCCGGTCAAAGCCTATCTGGTCAGGCCCGGGCAGCCAATCGAGCGCGCCCCCGCCATCCTATTTGTACACTGGCTGGAACCGTCAAGCCCAGATTCCAATCGCACCCAATATTTGGCGCAGGCTTTCGATCTGGCGCGCGATGGGGTTGTCAGTCTATTGCCGGAGACCTTGTGGAGCGACCCCGAATGGTTCAATCGCCGCGACCCGTCGCAGGACTACGACGCCAGCATTCGCCAGGCGGCCGATCTAAGCAAGGCTCTCGATTACCTGCTGAGCCAGCCCGGCGTCGACCCATCTCGGCTTGCCTACGTTGGACACGATTTCGGAATGATGTACGGTCTGCTGTTGAGCAAAACCGACAAGCGGCCGCGGGCTTGGGCGCTGCAGGCCGGCACCAGCGCCTTTGAGGATTGGTTCTTATACGGCCGCGCACGGCTGCCAGAGGAAGAAAAACAAAAGGTTCGGGATCGTCTGCAGCCGTTGGCGCCGCTACGATTCATCGGCAACCTGGGTGTGCCGGTGTTATTGCAATTTGGCACCACGGACTTCCATGTTCCCAGGGCTCGCGCTGAAGCGCTGGCAAACGCGGCGGTCAGCCCCAAACGCATCCTCTACTATGAAGGGGGCCACGGACTGAACGATGCCGCCGTGCGCGACCGAAGCGCTTGGCTTCGTCAGACTTTGGGGATCAAGAGCGCTGTAAAAGACTAGCGTCTCTGAAGCGTCGTAAGGAATTCAACCAGACGCCGCGTTCGCCCCAACCCGAGGTCTTCATCCTTCTCAACCTGCCGGAGCACAGGGCCCCAGACCGGCACATCGCGATTGCCATGCGCAGCTTTTAGATCGCCTTCGGTGAGAATCATTTCCTCCAACTGAGCGACGGGATCAGTTTTCGCGTGGCCTGCGCTTGAGCGGCGCAAGCAAGCGCCGCTCCCAAAAATTCGAGTCGCTTCACAGATGGCATGGAGAGCCTCCGGCCCGAGTCTATGTGAGCCGGAGGCCCTTGGCAAGCCTTATCCGCGCAAGTACTTGTTGAAGAAATCAACCGTGCGCGTCCAAGCCAGCTTGGCGGCCGCTTCGTCGTACCGCGGCGTGGTGTCGTTGTGGAAGCCGTGGTTGGCACCCTCGTAGACGTAGCCGGTGTAGACCTTTTTGTTTGCCTTCAGCGCCTCTTCATAGGGCGGCCAGCCTGCGTTCAAGCGTGTGTCCAGGCTGCCGTAGTGGAGCAAAAGCGGCGCCGTGATCTTCGGCACATCCTCAGCCTTGGGCTGCCCACCGTAGAAAGGCACGGCGGCCGATAGATCCGAGCCCATGCGCACGGCCAGCGTGTTGGAGATCCCGCCGCCAAAGCAGAAGCCGACCGAGCCCACCTTGCCATTGCCGTCGGCGCGGCCCTTGAGCCATTTTGCCGACGCAATGAAGTCCTCCGTCATCTTGGCGCGATCGACGGTGCTAAAGAGCTTGCCACCCTTTTCGTCGTCGCCCGGATACCCGCCAACGCTCGTCAGCCCGTCGGGCGCAAAGGCAATAAAGTTCAGCGTCGCAAAGCGGCGCGCCACGTCTTCGATGTACGGGTTCAATCCGCGGTTTTCATGCACGACGAGCACGGTGGGCAGTTTGCCGGTGGCGTTGGCTGGACGTGAGAAATAGCCCTTGATCGTGCCGTTGCCGTTGGGCGAATCGACAGTCACATACTCGCTCTTGATGCGGCTGTCGTCTTTGGGCACCTGCTGCGCCCAGGCGTAGTTCGGCTTGAGGCTTTCATAGAGCATCGTGGCCGTAACGCCGCCAACGGCGAACTTCTGCGCGCCCTCTAGAAAATCACGCCGCTCGATGTCGCCGTGCACATATTTGTCAAAGAGATTGAGCAACTCTTGGGGGTAGTCGGATGCTTTTTTGCGTTCCATGTTGGAACAAGCATATCGCTAGACGGGCACGTCCACAGCGGTCAGAATCTGTTCGATGATCCTCCGCGCGCTTTCGGCTTGGCGCTGTCCAAAGCTGGCCTGCGCCGAGAGGCGAAGGCGATGCGAGAAGACTGGCACGGCGAGTTTCTTTATGTCGTCGGGTACAAGAAAATCACGACCGTCCAGCAAGGCGCTGGCCTGTGCGGCGCGGTAAAGCGCCTGTCCGCCGCGCGGGCTCACTCCCAGTGTGACGCCGTCCTGATGGCGCGTCCTTTCCACCAGGTTCAATAGATAAGTCTCAAGGTCGGCGTCGACATGAACTCGCTCAACTTCTTGCTGCAGTGCGACAAGCTCCACGCTACTCAGCATCGACGTCAGCGACTGTGGCTTGCGGCTCTCCCCGCGCAGGATGGCGCGCTCTTGATCGGGGCTGGGGTAGCCAATCTCGATGCGCATCAAAAAGCGATCCAACTGGCTCTCGGGGAGAGCGTAGGTGCCTTGCTGCTCGGTGGGGTTTTGCGTCGCGATCACCATAAACGGGTCGGGCAGCGGCATGGTTTGCCCATCCATCGAGACTTGGCCCTCGCTCATCGCCTCCAGCAGCGCGCTTTGCGTCTTAGGCGTGGCGCGATTGATCTCGTCGGCAAGTAAGAAATTAGCGAAGACGGGGCCGGGACGAAAATCGAAATCCTGATGCTGCGGACGATAAATCGAAACCCCAGTGATGTCGCCGGGCAGCAGATCAGAGGTGCACTGCAAGCGCCGGAAGCTGCCATCCACCAGGCGGGCCAGCGCCTCGGCAAGCGTGGTCTTGCCCACGCCTGGAACGTCTTCAATCAAGAGGTGTCCGCGGGCGATCAGGCAGACCAGCGTCAGCCGCACCGTCTCTTCTTTGCCGAGGAGCACTTGCGAGAGCGCGCCTTTCAAATCCACCAGAACACTGGGGTTGGCCAACTGCTTCATGCCGTTGATCCTCACGTTAGCACAGGGGCCCAGAGCGCCTCCCGGCAAAGCGCCGTGCCCTCGCTGATGGCCTGATCTTCGGGGTGCATCGCGGCTGCTTGCTCAAGGAAACGGCGCGCCGACGGGAAATCCCCTTTCGCCTTGTGCCACAACTCTTTGCCGTGTGGCGCCTCGGCAAGTTGTATCCCCACCTCCATCATGAGATCGGACGCCGGACCCAGACCTTGTTCGATGTCGCAATTCGATGCAGGCCAACCATCGCGTGGCCTTGGGCGACGTTGGATGCTTCCGCGCGGCCGATTGCCGCGTCGACAACTCCGTGCGCCAAAGTGAGGCGACACGCGCTGAAGCCACCCCCGCGATCAGAACGAGGGCGAAGGAGGCTACTCGGACCGCTTTTCCCGTCAATCCGTTGCGAGGCAGTACGCTGATCGCCAATCCAGCGATGGCCGCAACTTCAGCGACAGGGAGTTACAGCGCACGTTCCGCAACCAGCACCCCGATCGGGATGCTGCTCGACACCGGGAGCAGCGCGACGGCAAAAAAACCGACGGCCAATTGCAACTTCGCTTTCGCAAGCGCAGGAAGTAGCGCCGAAACCAGAACGGCACCCGCCGTCCCCCAGCACGCCGCCTCCCCTGGCCAGCCGAAGAACTCGTCTCGCAAATGACCGTAGTGTATCGTCTGGCCGGTAGGCCAAAGCGAGAGGCGGATGCCATGCCCCACGCTGATGACGGTCGCGCCCGGGTTGGGTGTCAGCGATCCGATTGCGGCAAATCGGAGCACAAGCGCCGACAACGCGGCCATCCAGTAGTCCGTCACGAAGTAATCCACGATGGAACTCACTTGCGCAGGGTCGAGCCGATGGTTGAGGCGAAATCGATCATCGGCCTGGAACTCCGAATGGATACCAGTCAAAAAAAGTAGAACCGACAGCGAGGCCAAAAGGACTACGGTGCGAGAGTTGTCACCGTGTACGGCGGAGCTGAAGCCCGACAGTGCCAGGATTCGTGACGCTGATCAGCGCCAATCGGAAGGAGCTTATGTTCTCGATGCTGAAGAAGGTCGGAGACGTAAAGATATCGATGGCGTGCTGTGAGTGTCGATCAAGGTTGAGAAACCCGAATCCGAGAAAAACTTCACCTCGGTCGCTCTCCAGGTCTGGGGATTGTTAACGTTGGGGTTGGTCGCGTTTCCAGTGAAGCCGAAACGGTTAGTGCCGTTATCGAATGTCATGGCAAGAGAGTTTAGGCTAACGTCGAGCCAGACTCGCTGTCGAATTGCGGATTCACCTTCGTTGAGTCCACTGCGAAACTTGCCGTTGACGGTGAAACGAAGGCGCTGGAATTGACGATGGTTGCCGCTGAAACCGACAGCGAAGCTGCCAGCGGAAAAGAACATAAATGGCTCCCGCGTTGATACGTTTTGGTCACCATGGTAACCCCCAAAAAGAGCATCCAAAAGCCAGAACTCAGATTTCCACCCACTGCGGGGCTCCGTCACTCAGCCAACCAAACAGGCTGCGCATGAGGCGGACTCGATCACATGCGGGGTTGTTTAGGCCGATGCGATCACCAGAGCCCGATATCCGCACGCTCGGTCTCAATGAATGAGAGAATATCGGTGTCCCGGCCCCCCGGGGCATTGAAGCGACCGAGGAGGATCTTAATCATGGATCTATTAGAAGGATTGAAGTTGAAGTATCAGGCGGCTTTGGACGTTGTCAAGGAAAAAGGCGTCGTTCTGGCCCACTTGCACGCCGAAGGCGACAAGCTTGTGATGCAGGGCGCCGCGCCCAGCGAAGATATCAAGAATGACGTCTGGAACGCAATCAAGGCGACCGACGACAACTGGGCAAGCGAAGTCACTTGCGATCTCAGTGTCGACACCTCGCTGCCGCAGCCGGTTCGTTCTTACACCGTCGTTGCCGGCGATAGCCTCTGGAAAATCGCTGCCCACTTCTATGGCAACGGCTCCAAGTTCCCCAAGATCATCGAGGGCAACCCCAGCAGCTTGAAGGACGAGCATAGCGTCATCCATCCG
>JANXUM010000320.1 GCA_025356215.1 Bryobacter sp.
GATGGGCTGGTCGAACGGTTCACGAGACGAAGGGCGTGATGCAAGCTCAGGGGAACGCGTTGAAACAAAGCTTCGGCAACGACGTACTGTCGAGCTTCGTTGTATTTCTAGTCGCCCTGCCGCTTTGCCTTGGCGTGGCCATCGCTTCCGGTGTGCCCCCGCAAATGGGACTCATCGCCGGTATCCTAGGCGGCTTGGTCGCCGGATCGCTCAGTGGTTGTCCGCTGCAGGTGAGCGGGCCCGCAGCCGGGCTGGTCGTACTGGTCTTTGAAATCGTCCACGAATCGGGACTGGCGGCGCTCGGCATAGTGCTAATGATGGCGGGTGTGCTGCAAGTGGGCGCGGGCTTGCTGAAGACGGGCAAATGGTTTCGCGCGATTTCTCCAGCGGTGGTTTATGGGATGTTGGCGGGGATCGGCGTGCTGATCATCGCCAGCCAGGTACATGTCGCGTTTGACCGCATCCCCCAGGCCAACGGAATCTCGAATCTGTTGTCGATCCCCGGGGCTTTGCGGGAGGTGTTTTCCGGCGGAAGTACCGGCGGCCACGGCATGGCCGCGATGGTCGGTCTGGTGACACTCGCCGCGATTCTCGCCTGGAATCGCTTTCGTCCCGAAGCACTCAAGTATCTTCCCGGCGCGTTGATCGCAATTCTGATCGCTGGACTGCTAAGCCACTTTTTGCACCTCGAGATTCGTCGCGTGACCGTGCCCCACAATCTCTTGTCGGCCATTCTGCTGCCCGAGTTGAATTGGACCGCGAGCTTGGCCAACCCTCAATACTGGATGCGGGCCGCCATTGTCGCGTTCATCGCCAGTACCGAAACGCTGTTGAGCGCGGCGGCGGTGGATCGGATGGTGGCCGCCAGAGGACGGCGCAACTTGCGAACCAATTACGATCGCGAATTGATTTCCCAGGGTGCCGGGAATTTGCTCTCCGGCGCGCTTGGCGGTTTGCCGATGACCGGAGTGATCGTGCGCTCCAGCGCGAATGTCCAGGCGGGCGCACAAACCCGTTGGTCCGCCGTCATGCACGGAGGATGGCTGTTGGCGACGATCGTGCTTGTACCGCAGTGGCTGGAGCAGATCCCGACTTCCGCGCTAGCGGCGATCCTCGTCGTCACCGGTTGGAAGTTAATCGACGTGACTCATATCCGCAAACTTGTTGGCTATGGCTGGATGCCGGTGGCCATCTATTCAGTCACATTGGCGGGAGTTGTGGCCGTGGACCTGCTGACGGGCGTGCTGCTGGGTATGACGCTTACGATCGCCAAAATGCTTTACAAGGCTTCGCAATTGGGCATTCGGCTGGTGCCGGGACAGGCCGAATCGAGCGATCTGTATCTGTCTGGATCAGCGACATTTCTTCGCCTTCCCGAACTTGCCGACACGCTTGAGCAAGTGCAGCCCGGCACCGAGCTTCGGGTGCACATCGGCGAGCTCACGTATCTCGATCATTCCTGCCTGGACTTGCTGGAGGATTGGCGCAAGACTCATGAAGAGGCCGGGGGCAAATTGACGGTCGACTGGGATGACCTGGTGCGCCGATTTACGCATCGCGCCAAATAGGGTCCCCGCCCGCGATATCGTTGTAAGTAACGCCTGTGATTAGCCGACACCATTTCGGAGCCCGCCCATGCCGACCTTAGCGCCCCGTGCCGGAGAGACCCTCCAGCAAACGGTGGCCGCCAACCATGGCAAGCGCATCGGCGTCCTCATCGTCACCTACAACGCACTCACTACGCTGCGCAAGGTATTGGAGCGCATCCCGCAGGATGTCTGGAACAACGTTGAGCAGGTAGTCGTGTTTGACGACGCCAGCCCGGACGCCACCTACGAATTGGCCGTTGGCCTGAAAGCCGTCTGGGGCGACACCAAGTTGCATGTGCTCAAGCACGAAAAGAATCTGGGTTACGGCGGCAATCAAAAGGCTGGATACCGGTACTTCATCGAGCAAGGCTTTGACGTCGCGGTGTTGCTGCACGGCGATGGACAATACGCGCCCGAGCTATTGGCCGAGATGTACGCCCCGATCGTCGCGGGCACAACGGAAGCCGTCTTTGGTTCCCGCATGATGCGCGACCACGGCGGCCCGCTCAAGGGCGGAATGCCGCTCTATAAATACGTCGGCAATCGCATTCTCACAATTTTTGAGAACTGGGCTTTGGGGATGAAGCTCACCGAATTCCACAGCGGCTACCGTGCTTACAGCATGC
>JANXUM010000342.1 GCA_025356215.1 Bryobacter sp.
TCAAGGCAACTGAACCAATACTTGCGGGAGCGAGTGTTACCGGACTTACCTGGCCATTACAAGGATGAGGTGGGCAGCCTGATGTCAAACCTCAATTACATGGCCCGGTCGATGCAGGACTTGCAAGACACTGCAAACCAAAGTGGGGCGATCGATCATTTGACGGGCGTTTACAATCGGCGGTCGGCGGAGAATCGGCTGCGGGATTCGATTGAACTGGGGCGGATCCAGCAAACGCCGCTAAGCTTCGCCGTTCTCGATCTGGATAGCTTTAAGCCCTTGAACGACCGCTTTGGGCATGAGTTTGGGGACACCGTATTGCGCCAAGTGGGGGAAGTGTTACGTCGTAACGTGCGACGGACGGATTGGGTGGGACGTTGGGGCGGGGACGAGTTTGTGATTTCGATTCAGGGCAGGGAAGCCGACGCGTCGGCGATGCTGTCGCGGATTTGCGAACTGATGCGGAGCGAGGTGTTTGTGGCTCCGGATGGGAGCCGACACCGGATCACATTTTCAGGCGGGGTGTGCGAGTGGCAGGAGGAGATGGATTCGCAGTTGATCTTCCACAAGGCGGACGAGGCGCTGTATTCGGCGAAGCGATTGGGGCGGGATCAGGTACAACTGTGGAGCGAATTGGCATCGGTTCAGATTTGATAGGCTGGGGGCGATATGAAACGACGCACCCTATTGAGTTCCGCCTTGGCTGGCACGGCAGCGCTGGCGCAGCAGGCGAAAAATCCAGAACGATTTAACCAGCCGACGGGGTACCGGGATACGCCGGTGCTGCCGTTGCAGCGCTGGAAAGTGCATGACATTGACAGGCCGAAGCCGCCGGTGGTGACGCCGGGCGCGGTGGCGGGGGCACCGCCATCGGATGCGATCGTTTTATTCGACGGCAAGGATTTTGCGCATTGGACTTTTCGGGGGAAGCGCGACAAGCCGGCGATGCAATGGAAGCTGGAGAACGGGTACATGGAAGTGAACCCGGGCGCGGGGGACGCGGCGACCAAGGAGAGCTTTGGGGATATGCAGTTGCATATCGAATGGTCGTCGCCGATCGAGATTTCGGGGGATTCGCAGTGGCGGGCGAATTCGGGCGTCTTGTTAATGGGGAATTACGAGATACAGGTTTTGGATAGTTACAACAATCCGACCTATGCCGACGGGCAGGCTGGGGCGGTGTATGGGCAGTATCCGCCGCTGGTGAACGCCGTGCGCAAGCCCGGAGAGTGGAACGTGTACGACATAGTATGGGAAGCACCGCGGTGGAATGGCGAGGATTTAGCCAAGCCAGCCTATGTAAGTGTCATTCTAAACGGGATCATCGTGCAGCATCGCAAAGAAGTGATTGGACGGATGACGCATCGGACCGTGGCGACTTACAAGGTGCATCCGGCGGAGTTACCGCTGGCGTTGCAGGATCATGACGTGCCGGTGCGGTATCGCAATATCTGGGCGCGGCGGTTGGCGTTGTAAGCGAGGCGGGAAGCTAGGGCAAGGCGCGGGCCGACGGAGCATCGGCGAGAAGCGTCGCGGCGGCCTCCATCGATTTGCGGTGAATGGCCAAGACGCTCTTGGTTTTCACGGTCGACCAGATTTCGATTGCGCGTTTAGCGGCGGCGCGGGCCGGGGCTATTTCGTTGAAGGCGTGGTGGACGGCGCCGAGTTCGGCATAAGCGTTGCCGAGGTGGGCGATGCGCGGTTCAGACTTGGGATCGATGTTGTAGAGGGCGGTGGCGCGGTTGATGGCGCGATGGGCGAAATCGAGGGCGGTGCCGCGGTCGCCCCTGGCGGCGTAGAGGGCTGCCAGAGCCTCTTCGTGAGTGAAGGCTTGGACGACATTGGAGAGGCGCGCGGTGGTAACGGGAGCGTCGACGTCGGCGAGGCCCTGGCGGTATTGACGCTCGGCGGCGTCGGTGCGGCCCAAGGCGCGCAGGCGATGCCCGGCGTATTCGCGAGCGACGGAGAGTTGCGCGGCGATAGGTGAGGATTTGGGATTGGCCTTGAGCTGGGGCTCGATGATGGCGATGGATTCCTCGAGACTGGCGAGAGATTGATCGATGGCATTGGGATCGGGTTCGATCATCCCGAGGCGGGAAAGCGTCATGGCCAGATCGTAGCGAGCATTGGCGTCTTGCGCGTCGGCGCGGACCAGTTCGCGGGCGAGGCCCACGGCCTTTTGGCAGAAGGCGCGCGCTTCGGCGTAGCGGCCGAGATTGGGGAGCCAAGGCAAGCCGAGTACGCCGGCGTAGTTGCCGTAGTTGACGAGCAAGCCGCGTTTCAGTGTGGCGTTGGCAGGATCGGCGGCGAGAAGTTCTTCGCGGATCTGGAAGGCCATGCGGTAGCTGGCCGCGGCATCCTCGAGTTGGCCTGCGCGCACCATGTTGCCGGCGCGCATGGCGAGGCTTTCTCCATAGGATTGTTTGAGGCGCTTGTCGGCGGGAAACTGAGTGACCAGGCCGCGGATGATTTCCACTTGGCGATCGGCGTGGTGGCGTCCCGAGTCGACGGCGTCGGCGTCGACGATGGAGACCAGGCGGCCCTCGATGTGGGCCTCGAGGCTGACGGCTTCACGATCGCTGGGGCGGGCCTGGGCCAGGCGATGGGCTACAGGAAGGATTTTGAGGTAGGCGGCCTCGGCGGCGGGGCGAGTGCCGGTGAGGTGGGTGTTTTCGGCGAGGCTGGATTGGATCTCGATCCAGCGGGCGCTGAGATCGGGATCTTTGGAACTCTGCAGATAGAGGGGTTGGATGAGCGATTCAGCGCGCAGCAGGCTGGCGCGGGCTCCGGCGAAATCGTTGAGGCTGGGGCCGAAGGTATCGCCCTGGATGCCGGCGAGGCGATAGTAGCCAGCGCTGAGCACGAGGCGGAGGCGAGGGTCGAGGCCGCCATCCTGTTCGAGGCGTTGGAGGTAGTCGAGGGTGCTGCCGACGATGGAGCGGCGGGCGGCCATGGCGCCTGAGAGCGTCTTGATGGAGTCGTGGATATCGAACAGGGAGCGGTTGGCCAGCTCAAGGAGTTGGGTGACGCGTTGCTCTGCGCGCGCGCGCTGTTGTTCGGCAATGGCGCGCTGGGCGGCTTCTGACTCGCGGGCGGTGTTGGCTTGTTTGGATTGCTCTTCGGCTCTGGATCGTTCTTGCACGGCGATGAGGCGCTCGGCTACGGCGTTGGCGGTGGCGGCGTTGGCGCGGCTGGATTCATTGATCGAAATGGCGAGGCCGATGATTAGGCTGAGCACGACGGCGGCGGCGGCGGCGACCTGGAGCCAGTTGCGGCGCAGGAACTTGCCGGCGCGGTAGGTTAGGGAATCCTGGCGCGCGTTGATGGGCTTGCCGTCGAGATAGTGGCGGAGATCCTCGGCAAGGAGGTCAACGGACTGATAGCGGCGCGCCGGATCTTTGCGCATGGCCATGAGGACGATGTTGTCGAGGTCGCTATCGAGGCCGGGAACGACGGTGCTGGGGCGGGGAACATTGATTTCGCAGACGGCGCGCTCGATTTCGGAGGCGGTTGTGGAAACGACGGATTGGGCG
>JANXUM010000371.1 GCA_025356215.1 Bryobacter sp.
CCGCACGGTGATCGCCGATGGCGGGTACGATGCCGGATTTACGCATCGACTCGGCCACGGCATCGGCGTCTACGATGAACTCAGCGCCAGAGAAAATCTCGCCTTCTTCGCCAGCCTCTCCCCGGCCAAAATCGACATCGACGCCTGGCTCACCAAGGTCAACCTCCTCCAGGTCGCCAACGCCCCCCTGCGCGAATACTCGCGCGGCATGCGCCAGCGCCTGGCCCTCGCCCGCGTCTTCATGGGCGACCCCGAACTGCTTCTCCTGGACGAACCCTTCACCTCGCTCGACGACAAAGCCACCGCCCTCCTGCAAACCCTTCTTGCCGAAGCGCTCGCCCGCAAAGCCACCGTCGTCCTCTCAACGCACCAAATCCCCGAGGCGATGGCCCTCGCCTCCCGCATCTTGTTCTTGGAGCACGGCAAGCTAGCCTATTTCGGCCCCCGCCCAGAACAAATGCTCGGCGACAGCACCTGGATCTACCGTACCTACGGGGCCACCGCCTAATGCTCCGCGCCTCCTGGCTGGTCTTCCTGAAAGATGTCCGCATGGAGTTCCGCGGCAAAGAGGCGCTCAACGCCGCCGTCGCCTTCGCCCTGGTTGTCCTGGTCCTCTTCAGCTTCGCCTTCGATCCGACAAGCGAACAAATCCATGAGATCTCCGGCGGCCTGCTCTGGATCCTCTTCGCCTTCTCCGGCGTCCTCCTCATCAATCGCAGCTTCGCCCGCGAGCAGTCCAACGACTGCATGAACATCCTCCTCTCCTCGCGCGTCCCCCCCAGCGCCCTCCTCCTCGGCAAAGCCTTCGCCAATACGCTCTTCATCCTGCTGGTCGAGCTAGTCTGCCTGCCCGTCTTCAGCCTCTTCTACAACATCAACCTCTTCGCTCTCCCCGGTTGGCTCCTGCTGGTCTGCGTGCTGGGCACCTGGGCCATCGCCATCATCGGCACCGTCTTTGCCGCCATGACGGTCAACCTGCGCCTGCGCGAACTCATGCTCCCCGTCATCGTTTATCCGATGATCATCCCCGCCCTGGCCGCCGCCATCCAGCTCACCACGGTCATCGCCTCGGGCAAGACCCCGGTCGGCGACGACCTCCTCTGGCTGCGCGTTCTGATCGGCTTCGACATCGTCTTCACCACGCTGTCCATCGGCCTGATCGACATCGTCCTAGTAGACTAAAAATAGACCGCTATGAACGACAAGCTTCTTCTCGCCCTCGGCACCGCCAGCGCCCTGTTCCTGGTCCGTAATCTCTACACGATGTTCCTGGTGCTCCCCGATGAAGCGGCGCAAGGTGCGATTTACCGCATCATGTTCTTCCACATCCCCAGTTGGTTCACCTGCTTTAGTTGCTTCTTCATCAGCGGAGTCATCAGCGCCTACGCCATCGCCAAACGCAATTTCAAAGCCGACTCCTGGTCCGTCTCGATTACTGAGGTCGGCCTCGCCTTCACGATGATCGGCCTCGCCACCGGCATGATCTGGGCCAAAGTCATTTGGGGCATCTGGTGGACCTGGGACCCTCGCCTCACCTGGGCCTTTATCACGGCGCTGGTCTATGGCGGCTACCTGATGATGCGCAATATGATTGACGACCCCAGCGAACGTCTCCGCCTGACCGGTGTACTGAACGTCTTCGCCTTCGTCAGTGTTGCGATCACTTACAAAGCCATCGACTGGTGGCGCACCCAGCACCCCGGCCCCGTCCTGAGCTTCCGCACCGGCGGCGGCAACATCGACCCGGCGATCGAATCGATGATCTACCAAAACTGGCTCGCCCTCCTAATGCTGGCCATCGTATTAGTTGGCCTCCGCTTCCGTCAGGAGGAGACCAAGCGCGAAATCGAAGGCCTCCGCCGCTTAGCCTACGCGCGATAAACTAGAGCCAAATGGCGAAGATCATCACTGACCTCAAAAACTACGAGTGGCGCAACAAGTCAATACCGGGCATCGAGAATGCGAAGCCGGTTGACTGGGCGCTTTTCCGGGTGCCGGTTGTCACTAAGGAAGAGCTCGAAGACTTTGATCGGTTTATTCTCGAATCACGCAGAGAGGGCACGGATCTGGACGATGACTCTTGCGAATAGCAGTACTTGATACCAACATCGTCTCGGCTCTTCATCTCGGTGATGCGCGCCTAGCCCAAGAATTCGACTCGGCTTCTTTCGAGCAATTCCCCGTCATTTCGTTCATGACTCGAGCTGAGCTTCTTTCCTGGCCAAAGCGCAACGCCTGGGGTGAAACGAGAATCGCTCAATTGCAGACACGCATCGATCAGTTTCTTACGATTTATCCCGACTCGCGCACCTGCGAAATCTGGTCCAAAATACGGTTCGAGTCCCGCCGCAGAGGGCGGCAAATCGATGTCGCCGATGCTTGGATCGCAGCCACCGCCCTTCAGTTCGATGTTCCTCTGATCACCCGCAATATCCGCCACTTCGACGCCATCGACAATCTCGAGATCATATTGCTCTAGCCTTGTGTTAGTTTGGTTACGCGGTTTTCACATTCACCCATGGACCAACGCAACTTCACCTTTATGTTTTACGGCTTCGCCGCCGCCTGGGCCATCCTCGCCCTCTACGTCGTCAGCCTCGTCTCGCGCGGCCGCAAACTACAAGACCAACTCGAAACTCTCAAACGCACCCTCGCCCAGGAGAAGCCCTAACAACGCCATGAAGCGCCGTGACCTAATCAAACTCGCCCTCGCCTCCTACGTCCCCGCCGAGGCCATCGCTTGGCAAGCCCGCCGCGGCATGCCCAGCCCCAAGATCAAAGACGTCCAGGTGATCGCCACCGCCCCGGCCGGCCTCCGCCTCGTCACCGTCAAGATCCTAACAGACCAGGACGGCCTCTACGGCTATGGCTGCGGCACTTACACCCAGCGCGCCGATCTCGTTGTCGCCGCCGTCGAGCGCTACCTGAAACCCTTCCTCATCGGCAAGCCCGCCGACCGCATCGACGACATCTGGCAGGCCTGCTACAACTCCAGCTACTGGCGCAACTCCCCCGTCTTAAACAACGCCATCTCCGGCGTCGATCAAGCCCTCTGGGACATCAAAGGGCGCCAGGCCGGCATGCCCGTCTACCAACTCCTCGGCGGCAAAAATCGCGAGGCCGTCGACACCTACCGCCACGCCTCCGGCGCCGAAATCTCCGAGTGCCTCGACCAAGCCAAAAAGCTCATAGCCGAAGGCCAACGCCACGTCCGCATCCAGGTCGGCACGCCCGGCGAAGCCGCTTACGGCGCCGGTCGCGGCAACGTCGCCCGCCCCTCCAGCGTGCTCCACGACGGGCCCTACTACAACCCCGACACCTACGTCGCGCGCACACTTAAGCTCTTCGAAGCCGCCCGCAAAGAACTCGGCCCCGAGATCCACCTCCTCCACGATTCCCACGAGCGCATCCACCCCACGCAAACCCTGCAAATGGGCAAGGACATCGAACAATACAAGCTCTTCTTCTGGGAAGATCCACTCAGCCCAGAGGACGTCGCCTGGTTCCGCCGCCTCCGCCAGCAGACCAGCACACCGCTGGCCATGGGCGAGCTCTTCACCCACCCCCTCGAATGGATGGATCTGGTCAGCGAGCGCCTCATCGATTACATCCGCGTCCACCTTACGATGATCGGCGGCCTCACCCCGGCCCGCAAACTCACCACCTTGTGCGAGGCCTTTAACGTCCGCACCGCCTTCCACGGCCCCGGCGACATCTGTCCCATCGGTCACGCCGCCAACGCGACGCTCGACCTCACCGTCCCCAACTTCGGCATCCAGGAATACTCCGCCTTCAACGAACGCGTCCAAGAAGTCTACAGCAACTGCCCAACTCTCAAGAACGGCTACATGTATGTCAACGAAGCCCCCGGCTGGGGCATCGAAGTCAACGAGACCGCCGCCAAAAAATACCCCTTCGGCTACGGCGAAACCGGCGAGCGCAAGCTCTACAACGGCGGCTGGGGCGAAGTCCGCAAACGCGACGGCACCATCATCAAGCAGTAGGAATGCCTTACAGGCGCCAGTCCTTCGCTGATGAAGGACTGGCGAGTAGCCTTTCTTCGTGGCCAAATCCTCAGCTACTTCCCAAGCGGAAATCGTCTTGATTCGATAGCCGTATCGATAACTTCTACCGCGCCTTCACTCAAAAGGGCATCTCCAGAAATGGGAGGTACCTTTATCCGGTCTACCCAAGCCACGCCACCGCCAGTTCCTTGGTGTCGTCGCCTTCTCCACGCGCGGGGCCGACGCCAATCCAATCGCGTAAATTTCGCTCGAAAGCCTCAGCGACGAAAGCCCCCAACGCCTCGAGGCCTACCTCAGCAAACTGCATCCCCGCATCGCCGTATACCGCCGCATCCTGCCCTAGAATTCCGCCTTCACCATATGCAGCACCTGCCCCGTATGCTGCTGGAAGTGGCCCACCACCGTGTACACCACCTCCAGCCCCGTCATCTCACCATTGATCGTCTTCACGGTTCGCAGCAGCGCCTCCTCGCTCACCCCGGCAAAGTAAGCGCAAGCCTGCTCCACCCGCGCCCTCAGCGCCTCAAGCATCGCCGTCTTCTCCACGCCCCCAACGGTTGCGAACTCGGTCGGCCGCTCGCGCACATCCGGCTGTCCCTGCAAACAGTGCCCAACAAACTGGCCCAGATTCCCTTCCAGGTGCAGCAGCAGATTCCCGATCGCATTCGCCTCCGGCCTCGCCCGCGCCCACACCTGCTCCTCGCTCAACCCATCGCAGCACCGTTCCACCAGCGCCATCATCGCGCGAAGCTTCTTCTCAGAGTGCATTTGAAACAGAGCCGTAATCTTCGATTCCATTTGGTCAATGTAGCGCACACCGCAGACTAGCCGTCGCTCCGCAAAGCCTCCCGCGGTTCAATCCGTAACGCCCTCACCACCGGCCCGCCCATCGCCAACAAACTCAGCACGAAAATCCCCGCCCCCGCCCCCGCCAAGCTCTG
>JANXUM010000383.1 GCA_025356215.1 Bryobacter sp.
GCATGCTCAAACTCAAACAGCAGGAAGAGGCCCTCAGTAGAGGCATTGAATTGATCGAGTGGACCTTCGACCCGCTTGAGGTCAAGAACGCGTTTTTCAACATCGAACGCCTGGGTGCCGTCGTCCGCCGCTACGTTCTTAACCAATACGGCACCACTACCAGTGCCCTCCACGGCGGCCTCCCCACCGATCGATGCGTCGCGGAGTGGTACATCGCCGAAACGCGCCCCCGCCCAGCCGAGCAGGCGCGCATCGTCATCCCGCATGCGATTCAGGGTTGGAAGACGAGCGACCCGGCCCGCGCCCGTCAAACCCAGGCCGCCATCAGCGCGCAATTCCAAGATCACTTCCGCGCTGGCCTGGCCGTGTTCGGCTTCGAGCGCGGCGAAACAGAAGGAACTTACATTTTAGGCAAATGGCATTCGTAATTGATCGAATTCATCTCCGGCATATCCAGATGCCGCTCGTGCATTTCTTCCAGACCAGCTTTGGCCGCACTTACACGCGGGATATCGTTCTCGTTGAAGTCATCTCGAATGGCCTAAGTGGCTGGGGTGAAGTTACCGCGGGAGAGAACCCCTTTTACAACGAGGAATGGACCGATTCCGCTTGGCCCATTCTGCGCGATTATGTCGCCCCGCGCGTGTTGGGACATGAATTCGAGTGCGCCGCCGACGTCGGCGGCCGCTCCAGTCACATCCGCGGTCATCTGATGGCGCGCGGCGGCTTGGAGGTGGCCTGCTGGGATCTGGAGGCCCGCCAAAAAGGCATCCCTCTCTATCAGGCCATCGGCGGCGGCGCGATCAAAGAAATCGCCTGCGGAGTCTCGATCGGCATCCAGGATAGCGTCGACCAGTTACTAAGTAAGATTGATACTGAACTCAACGCCGGTTACCGCCGCATCAAAATGAAGATTGCCCCCGGCTGGGACGTCGAAGTCATCCGCGCCGTGCGCGCCCGCTTCCCCGAAGTATTACTCACCGCCGACGCCAACTCCGCCTATACGCTCGCCGACTGGCAAACCCTGGCCGCCCTCGACGAGTTCAATCTGATGATGATCGAACAGCCCCTGGCCCACGACGAGATCATCGATCACGCCGAGTTACAGGCCAAACTCAAAACGCCGATCTGCCTCGACGAATGCATCCGCTCCGCCCATCAGGCCGAGCAGGCCATCCGAATGAAGGCCGGCCGCATCATCAACATCAAGCTGGGCCGAGTCGGCGGCTTCAGTGAAGCGATTAAGGTCCACAATATTTGCCAAGCCCACGGCATTCCTGTCTGGTGCGGAGGCATGCTCGAGTCGGGCATCGGCCGCGCCGCCAACATCGCGCTCTCCACGCTGCCCAACTTCATCCTGCCTGGCGATGTAAGCGCCTCCAAACGCTATTGGAAGCGCGAAGTGATCACCACGCCGGTTGAGGTCTCTGCCCACGGCACGATTACCGTTAGCGAGGAGCCCGGCTTCGGCTACGGCGTCGACCGCGCCTTTCTCGACAGCATCACCCTGCGACGGGAGACGATCGAGAAGCCTTGACTGAAGGAAGCAGTAAACGCCCCCTCTTTCTACTGATGTTCTTGGTTACGCTGTTGTGGAGTGTCAACTTCATAACCAGTAAAGTAGCCATGCGGCAGTGGAATCCCGTGCTGCTCACCGGCTGCCGAACCATTCTCGCTCTCGCCATCTGCGTTCCGCTTTACCTGCGCGAGCGCCCCCACCCCTGGACTGGTCCGTTGTTCTGGCGCTTTCTTGGCCTCGGTACCCTCGGCATGGCCGCCAATCAGTTATTCTTCGCGATGGGCGTCAAGCGAACCAGCGTTGCACACGGCGCCCTCATCGTCGGGCTGACTCCGCTCCTAACCTACGCCTTGTCCTCCGCCGTCGGGCAGGAACGCTTCCGGCCCAAGAAGATGATCGGAATGGCCGTGGCTCTGCTCGGCATCGCCGTACTGCAGTCCAAGTCAAGCGCCTCCTCTTCGCTTGCCGGTGATGCGCTGGTGCTCCTGGGCGCGGCTTGCTTCACCGCCTTCACTGTCTTTTCCAAGCCCATGAGCGGACTGCTCTCCCCGGTCGGCACTGTCACCCTCAACTATCTCGGCGCGGCCATCTTCCTTCTCCCGGCGACGACGGTCCTCGCCTGGGACTTCCCCTTCCGCGACCTCCTGCCAGTAAGTTGGCTCTGTTTGGTATTCATGGCCGCCGTGCCCAGCGTTCTGTGTTTCTTACTCTATTTTCGTGTGCTGAAACACATGCCAGCCACTCAACTTACAACCTTCACTTACTTGCAACCCATCATGGGCTCCGCCATGGCGGTCCCGCTGCTGGGTGAGACCTTAAGCCTGGGCCTATTCGGCGGAGGAATGTTGATCTTGCTGGGCGTCTTCTTGACGGAGCGCCTCTAATGCCCGCCTCGATCCCGCAACTCTTGCGCCGCAATCACAATTACCGGCTGCTGTGGGGCGGCCAAATCGTGAGCGAAGTGGGCGACCACTTCAACAACATCGCTGTCTTTTCCTTAGCCATCCGCCAGGAGCATGGCGGCCTGCTTGTCGGCGGTATCCTCATCGCCCGCGCCGTCCCGATGCTCGTTGCCGGCCCCTTGGCCGGTGTCCTTCTTGATCGTCTCGACCGTCGTAAGGTCATGATCGGCAGCGATCTCGTGCGCGCCCTGATCGCGCTCGGCTTCATTCTCTGCCTCGGTCAAAAGTCCAATTCGCTCCTCTTCCTGTTTAGCGCCCTACTGATGTTCGCCAGCCCCTTCTTCAGCAGCGGGCGCAACTCGATTCTCCCGGTGGTAGCCAAAGACGACGAGTTACAGTCTGCCAACGCCTTGACTCAAATCACCGCCTGGGCCACTACCGGCATCGGTGCTTTTCTTGGAGGGGCCTCGGTTGCGGGCTTCGGCTATGAATGGGCGTTTGTCCTGAATTCAATGAGCTTCCTGGCCAGTGCGCTATGTCTTCTTTTCTTCCGCGCCAAGCCTGGTGAATTCAGCCCGCCGGTGGAAAACACCAAACGGGACTTCCACCCGCATCAGGAATTCGTGGAGGGCCTGCGCTACATTCGCAGCGAGCCGCTACTCCTGGCAATCGCGCTGATCGGCGTGGGTTGGGCCACAGGCGGCGGTGCCGCGCAGATACTCTTTAGCGTCTTCGGCGAGCGCGTCTTCGGCCGCGGCCCGTCCGGCATCGGCACCATCTGGGCAGCCGCCGGCCTCGGCTTGGTTGTCGGAGGCGTGGCCGCCAATTGGTTAAACAAACGCGTCGAGTTTGAAGGCTATAAGCGCATCGTAGCCATCGCCTATGTAGTCCACGGCGCAATGTACGTGGCCTTTGCCTTGGAGCGCAACTTCGCCCTCGCGCTGCTGTTTATCGGCCTTTCCCGCGCCGCCGGAGCCATGTCCAGCGTCGTCAATTACTCTAAAATCCTGCGCTATGCCGACAACCAGTTCCGGGGCCGCGTCTTCGCGACAATGGAGACGATGACCTGGTCCACAATGATGATAAGCCTCTTTGTCGCCGGCATCGCCACCGAGACCGTTGACCCCCGCCTAATCGCCGGTGTCGCCGGAATCCTCAGCGGCTCCACCGGCCTCGTCTGGGCCTGGGCCAACTACCAAGGCTGGCTCCGTTTGCCGAATCCGAAGGGCTAAGTGGAAGAGCAAGTCAAAGGCAAGATCGACGATTGGCGGCAAATGCGCCGCCTGCTTCCGTACGCCTGGCCGTACCGCGGCGCCGTCTCTGTGAGTTTGATTTTGCTTACCGGGCAAACCCTCGCCCAGGTGGCCACTCCGCTGTTAACCCGCGTCGCCATCGATAAGTACATCGTTCGCAAGGTGGACGGCTTCGACGGCCTGCTCAGCGTCCTCAACCCCTGGTTGCCCGCCGAAGCCTGGCCCGGCTTGGCCTTCATCAGCGCCCTCTTCGCGCTCATGCTCTTGCTGCGCCTCGTGCTCGAGTACGGCCAGCAGCTATCCATGCAATACACTGGTCAGCGCATCATGTTCGACCTGCGCCGCGGCGTTTACGGGCATCTTCAAAAGCTGGACGTACAGTACTTTGACCGTAACCCGGTGGGCCGCGTCGTAACCCGTGTCACCGGCGACGTCGACCAGTTGAATGAATTCTTCTCGGCCGCCTTGGTGACAATTCTCGGCGATCTCATGATGATCGGCCTCGTCCTGCTTGTCATGTTCCGCATGAGCTGGCAATTGACGCTTCTCATGTTGTGCGTACTGCCCTTCGTCGTCGTCACCACGATGATCTTCCGCAAGCAAGTTAGCACCGATTACCGCCGCCAGCGCGTTGCCATCGCCAAACTCAACTCATTTCTCCAGGAGCACGTCGGCGGCATCGGCGTGTTGCAGTTGTTCAATCGCGAAGAGCGCGCCAAAGCGCAGTTTCGCGCGATCAACCTCGAGAACTTGGACGCCTGGAAAAGCTCGATCGTCGCCTATGGCTGGTTCTATCCGGTTGTCGAATTCCAGGGCATGATCGCGATGGGGGCGGTGCTGACTTACGGCGGATTTCAGGTGCGCGACGGCGAGCTCACCGTTGGCGTGTTGATCGCCTTCTTCCAATTCGCGATGCGCTTCTTCGGCCCGATCCAGGATCTGAGTGAAAAGTACAACACCGTCCAAAGCTCGCTGGCCGCCAGCGAGCGCGTCTTCGCCATGTTGGACGAGCCAGTCCGTGTCGGACCGCCCGCTTCGCCGGCCATCGTCGGCAAAGAGGCCAGCATCGAGTTCGACAAAGTTGGCTTTGCCTACAAGGACGAGGACTGGATTCTCGACGATCTCAGCTTCCGCGTCGCGCCTGGCGAGACAGTCGCCATCGTCGGTCATACCGGCGCGGGCAAGACAACCATTTCCAACCTCATGCTGCGCTTCTACGATGTCCAGCGCGGCCGCGTCCTGGTCGGAGGCACCGATGTGCGCGAGGCTGCTCCAGGTGTGCTGCGCTCCCTATTCGGCGTTGTCCTGCAGGATCCATTTCTGTTCACGGGCACCCTGCGTGACAACATTCGCCTGGGAGACGATTCGATTGACGACGCTCGCATCGAGCAGGCCTGCCGCAAGGTAAACTTCTGGGACTTCGTCGCTTCGCGTCCAGAAGGCTTGGATCTCGAAATCCGCGAGCGCGGCATCGGTCTGTCCACCGGCCAGAAACAGTTGGTCAGCTTCGCGCGCGCGCTGGTCCGCGAGCCTCGCTTCTTGATTCTCGACGAAGCCACCTCCAGCGTCGACACCGAAACCGAACAGCGCATCCAGGGTGCCCTCGACGTCATGCTCGAAGGCCGCACCGCCATCGTCATCGCGCACCGCCTCAGCACGATCCAAAAGGCGGACCGGATTCTGGTGATGCACAAGGGCCATCTGCGAGAAAGCGGCACCCACCAGCAACTGCTGCGCCAGCGCGGCATCTACTGGCGCCTCTATGAGCTGCAATTCAAGGATCAGGAAGCGACGCCTCGCGCCAGCTAGCCCCCCACGGCCTACCACCGCAAAATGCGGTGGCTGACTATCTGCAACCCCCGTTTTACCGATCACATTAGTGCGACGGCTTCTATCCTCTTGCCGCTCGCTTCCCTCGACGCCTAAGAGTATCGACGCCCCGCGCACTGCTTTCTATTTTTAAGGAGTCCGCCCCTTGCCCGTCTACCGCCCTCGCACGCGTTTAGTCAATTTCCGTCTTAGCGAAGACGAATATCAGGTTCTCAGAGAGACTTGTTTGCGCTCCGGCGCCCGCAGCGTTTCCGATTACGCGCGCTCCGCCGTCCTCACAGGCAG
>JANXUM010000392.1 GCA_025356215.1 Bryobacter sp.
CGCCAACTGGAGCCGGTCCGCGCCCTGCACCAGATACCCTCCAGTGATCGCTTTCACCACCGGCTCATCCAGTCCTCCAACCGTCACGCGCAACAGCCGCAGATTCTTCTTCGCCGCCAACAACGACAAAGCCTCCGGCGCGTACCCCGGTGCGGCCACCGCCTCAATAAAGGTCTTTGCGATCTCCTCCGCCGTCTCCGCATCCACGATGCGATTGAACGCCAGCACTCCGCCAAACGCGCTCACCGGATCGGCCGCAAAGGCCTTGCGATAGCTCTCGGCAAGCGTCGCCGCCGTCGCACAGCCACATGGGTTCGTATGCTTGATAATCGCGCTGGCCGGTGAGTCAAACTCGCAAATCAACTGCCAGGCCGCGTCCAAATCGACAAGGTTGTTATAGCTCAGCTCTTTGCCTTGCAGTTGTGCCGCGTTGGCGATCCCCACCTCGCCCGACGCATACAATGCCGCGCTCTGGTGAGGGTTCTCCCCATACCGCAGCGTCATCTTCAGCGGAGCGTTGATCACCAGCCGGGCAGGATTCTCCACCGCGACCGGAATCTGCGTCAGCGTCCGCGTGATCGCCGAATCATAAGCCGCCGTCAAAGAAAACGCCTGCTTAGCCAAGTCCCAATGCGTCTCAGGCGACAACTCCCCACCCAAAGCTCGCATCTCCGCCAGCAACGCCGGATACGTGGCCGCGTCCGTCACCACCGCCACATCCTGATAATTCTTGGCCGCCGCGCGAATCATCGTCGGCCCGCCAATGTCGATGTTCTCGACCAACTCGTGCAGCTCCACGCCCGGCTTGGCCGCGGTCTTCTCAAACGCGTACAGGTTCACCACTACCATGTCGATCAGCGGAATCCCGTGTACCTGCAGCGACGTCATATGCTCGGCCTTCCCGCGCACCGCCAGCACCCCCGCCGCCACGCGCGGATGGATCGTCTTTACACGTCCGTCCAGCATCTCCGGGAAGCCCGTAAGGTCGCTCACCTCCATCACGCTCAGCCCCGCCTCGCGCAGCAACGCCGCCGTGCCGCCGGTCGAAATCAACTCCACCCCCATCGCCGCCAACCCGCGGGCGAATTCCGCCAACCCCGTCTTGTCCGTAACGCTCAACAGAGCGCGCTGTATTTTTGCCATTCCCATCCAGTATGGCAACCTAGTAGCAATGACTCACTTGGTCACTTTGATTCCCGGCGACGGCATTGGCCCCGAAGTCGCCGCCGCCACTGAACGCGTCCTTGCCGCAACCGGCGTCGACATCCAATGGGACCGCGTAGAACTCTCCGCCGACCGCATCCGCGCCACCGGCGAATCGCTCCCCGCCGATGTGCTGGCCTCACTGGAGAAGACCAAGGTGGGCCTCAAGGGCCCCGTCACAACCCCCGTTGGCGAAGGCTTCCAAAGCGTCAACGTCGCCCTGCGCAAGCGCCTGGACCTTTACGCCAACGTCCGTCCCGTCAAGTCGATGCCCGGCATCCACACCCGCTTTGACGACGTCGATCTCGACATGGTCATCTTCCGCGAGAACACCGAAGACCTCTACGCCGGCATGGAGCACGAAGTGGTCACCGACGTGATCACATCGATCAAAGTCATCACCCGCACCGCTTCAGCCCGCATCGCCAGAGCCGCCTTTCGCTTCGGCTCGCGCCATTTGCGCAAGAAGGTCACCGCCGTCCACAAAGCCAACATCATGAAACTGGCCGACGGCCTCTTCCTTCGTTGTTGCCGTGAGGTGGCGGCGGACTACCCGCACTTGGTCTATAACGAACTCATCGTCGACAACGCGTCCATGCAACTTGTATCGCGGCCTGAGCAGTTCGACATCCTCGTCATGCCCAACCTCTACGGCGACATTCTTTCGGACCTCGCCGCTGGTTTGGTCGGCGGACTTGGCGTCGTTCCGGGAGCCAATCTAGGCGACAACCACGCCATCTTTGAAAGCGTCCACGGCAGCGCCCCCGACATCGCGGGCAAAGGCCTCGCCAATCCTACCGCGCTCATTCTCTCGAGCGTCATGATGCTTGAATATCTCAAGGAATTTGAAGCCGCCAAGGCCCTGCACGCCGCCATCCGCGAGACCTACAAAGAAGGCGATAGCCTGACCGGCGACGTCAAAGGCACCGCCTCGACAATGCAGTTCGCCGATGCCGTCATCCGGCACATCAAGCGGGCCTAAAGCGGCAAGAGGGGCACCCAGCGGGTGCCCCTCTTGCCAAACTGCAGCCTGATCTTTACTTCAACAGGAACTGGACCAAATCGACGACGCGGTTCGAGTAGCCCCACTCGTTGTCGTACCAGCTCACAACCTTCAGCAGGTTGCCGTCCAGCACCTTGGTCAACTGAGCGTCGACAATGCTCGAGTTGGCGTTGCCTTTCATGTCGGTCGACACGATCGAATCCTCGGTGTATGCCAGGATGCCCTTTAGCGAACCCTCGGCGGCCGCCTTCAACGCCGCGTTCACTTCTTCAGTGGTGGTGTTCTTCTCAAGCACGGCGACAAAGTCGACGACGCTCACATTCGGGGTCGGCACGCGCATCGCATAGCCATCCAGCTTGCCTTTCAGCATCGGCATCACCAGGCCGATGGCCTTGGCCGCGCCAGTGGACGTCGGAATCATGTTCAACGCCGCCGCGCGGGCGCGACGCAAGTCGGAATGGTTGAAGTCCAGTACAACCTGGTCGTTGGTGTAGCTGTGGATCGTCGTCATGCTGCCCTTGAGGATGCCGAAGTGCTCATGCAAAACCTTCGTCACCGGGCCAAGGCAGTTGGTGGTGCAGCTTGCGTTCGATACAACGTGATGCTTGGTGCCGTCGTACATGCCGTCGTTCACGCCCAACACGATCGTCAAGTCTTCGTTCTTGGCCGGGGCGGAGATGATCACCTTCTTCACGGTGCCATGCAGGTGCTTCACCGCGTCCACCTTGTCCGTAAAGCGGCCGGTGGATTCAACGATCACTTCGGCGCCGGTGCTGCTCCAGTCGATCTGGGCGGGGTCCTTGGTCTCGAACACACGAATGCGCTTACCGCCAACCGTGATGCTCTCGGCGTCGTGCGTCACTTCAAGGCCAAGCGGGCCCATAATCGAGTCGTACTTCAACAGGTGAGCCAGAGTCTTGTTGTCGGTCAGGTCGTTCGTCGCGACGATTTCGACGTTCGGGTTGTTAAGCGCGGCGCGAAACACGTTGCGCCCGATGCGGCCAAAGCCGTTGATTCCTACTTTAATAGCCATGTGCCTTTAGAATACCAAGGCGGCGCTTCAAGCCAACAGCTCCTTGACGACTCTCCCATGTACGTCGGTGAGCCTGAAGTCGCGTCCCGCGTAGCGATAAGTAAAGCGCTCGTGGTCGAATCCCAACTGGTGCAGCAGCGTCGCGTGCAGGTCGTGAACGTGCACTTTGTTCTCCGCCGCCGCAAAGCCGAACTCGTCGGTCGCCCCATGCACATAGCCGCGCTTCAAGCCCGCCCCGGCCAGCCACATCGAGAATCCGTAGGGATTGTGATCGCGACCGTTGCTCATGCCGGAGTTGGCTCCCAGGTCGGGCAGCTCCACAGTCGGCGTCCGTCCGAACTCCCCGCCCCAGATCACCAGCGTGTCTTCCAACATCCCGCGTTGCTTCAAATCTTTAAGCAAGGCGGCGATCGGTTGATCGCACTCGCGCGCCAGCCGCCCGTGGTTGGTCTTGATGTCGTCGTGGCTGTCCCACGGCTGCCCCGCCCCGTGCCACACCTGCACAAAGCGCACGCCGCGCTCCAGCAGGCGCCGCGCGATCATCATCTGCCGCCCTTGCAAACCGTCGCCGTACATCTCACGCACGCTAGCCGGCTCGCGGGTCAGATCGAAGGCGTCGTCGGCCTCCATCTGCATCCGGTAGGCGAGTTCAAAGGATTGCACTCGCGACTCAAGCATCGCGTCGTTCTGGCGGCGCTCCTGATAATCCTTGTTCAGCTCGTTCAATAGATCCAGTTGCCGTCGCTGGCCAGGGCGAGATGTCGCGTGATTGCGAATGTTCTCGATTAACTTCTCAATTTGTGTCTCTCGCGTGTCGATGTGCGTTGCCTGATACGCGCCGGGCAAAAACGCCGAACGCCAGTTCTGGTTGCCCTGCGTCGGAAGGCCGTCCGGACACAACACGATAAAGCCCGGCAGATTTTCATTTTCTGAACCAAGCCCATAGGTCAACCAAGATCCGAAACTAGGCCGCACCTGCCGCGTGTCGCCGCAATTCATCATCATCAGCGACGGCTCGTGATTCGGGATGTCGGTGTGCATTGAGCGGATCACACACAGGTCGTCGACGCAGCTGCCCACCTGCGCAAACGCATCGCTCACCTCAATGCCGCTCTTGCCGTAAGGCTTAAAGGCGAACTGCGACGGAAAAGCCGCGCCTGTTCGCCGCTCTGTTTTCAGCGTGATCGGGATCGGCTTGCCGGCGTATTTCTGCAAGGCTGGCTTGGGGTCCCACGTGTCGACGTGCGAGCAGCCGCCGTTCATAAATAAGTGGATAACGCGCTTGGCTTTAAACGGCAGTGGAGCGGGCTTCGGGCGCAGCGGATTCAAGTCTGCGGCGGGAGCCAGCATCGACGTAAGCGCGACGCTGCCCATGCCCATGCCGCATTGGCGCAGCATGTCGCGGCGGGTAGTGAAGAGGTCTCGGATGGACATTGCAGATTTCCTCATCTAGTCGACAAATGCGAATTCGTTCGTCTGCAAGAGCACCTGCGCGTAGAGGCCCCACGCGTCGAGCCGCTTGGGGCGCGGGCCGGCGAAGTCACTCTTCGTGTTCCATTGCTTGTCGCCGATCCGGACGGTTGGTGCCCACGAAAACCCGTCGTTCTCCGGGTCCAGCCGGCAATCGACGATGAAGTCAATCGTTTCGCCCGCCTCGATCGAGAGGCCGCTCAGCTTGGTCTCGGCGCTTGACCCGTTCACCGAGTACGATGCCAGCTCGCCCACGCGGCTGCTGACAATCCGCCCGCGCACACCGTCCCCATAAACAACAGCACCTTGCCCATGCCGCAATGTGCCTTCGATGTTTAGCTTGCCTTGGACGGGGCTGGTAAAACGCCACACCACCGGCAGGCCTTCGCCCGGCTCTCCGCCATTGGGCCGCAACGCCGCCTTAACTCCGGCACCCTGCCAGCTCTCATTGGCGAAAACGCCAAAGTGCCGGAAGCCGCCCGCGTCAATCCCATATTGCCAAGGTGAAGCGGCCAGCGCCTCCGCTGGTTGAAGCTCGGTCTGGGCCAGATAGCGCAATCCCGCGTTGACCTCTGCGGTTGTTGCCGCGCGAGAGAACAAACGCCCATACAAGGCTTGGATCCGGCTGACGTCGTTCGTCCCCGCCGCACGCGCTTTGGCCGCCAGCGCTTGCGCCTGCCCCACGACATAGGGGCTATTCAAGAAGAACAGCGCCTGTTGCGGCACCGTCGTGCTGCTGCGCATCGGGGCGTGCTGGTCGGGCGATGCAAAGTCAAAAGCCGCCAGCGTCCCCGGAATCCTGCCCCGTTCGATAAACGAATAAACCGTGCGGCGAGGCACCGCCGGTTGCGCACTCAGCGCAAACGGCACCCCGCCAACGGTCAACTCCAATTGCTCCGAGGCCGCCAACATCGTGTCGCGCAAGCTCTCGATCTCCAGGCGCCGCCGATTCATCCGCCACAGCATCAGGTTCTCGGGGTCCACCGCGCGGGCCGCTTCATTGTCGCCGCTCTCCTGCCGATAGACGCTCGACATCAAAATCATCCGGTGCAGCGCCTTTAGCGACCAACCCGATTCGACAAACTTCACCGCCAGCCAATCCAGCAATTCCGGGTGCGTTGGCGCATCGCCGCGAAACCCAAAGTCGCTCGGCGTCCGCACCAGCCCGGCGCCAAAGTGATGCATCCAAACCCGATTCACGATCACGCGGGCGGTCAGCGGATTCTTCGGGTCAATGATCGCCTCGGCCAGTCCAGCTCGCCCGCTACCGTCTTCAAACACTTTGCTCTCCGCTCCAGCGATCGCGGACAGGAAATGCGGCGGCGTCAACACACCCGGGTTGGCCGGGTTGCCGCGCAAGAACACATGCGCGGGCTTCGGGTTTGGCACATCCTCCACCGCCATCGCCCGCGGCGGCGCTCCATCGTAGGCGTACTGCGCCAACAGAAAGTTATATCGATTCAAATGCGCCCGCGAGTTGTTACTGTCGCCTTCTGTGTAAATCAACTCAAACTCTTCCAGCGGTACCTTGGCACCTCGTTGGCGCCACCCGGCCAGCACGTGCGAATTCAGTTGCCGCACCCGCACCAGTTCTTCCTTTTCCAGCGCGGTCAGGCCTTGGCTGTCGCGCGCCGCCTTTTCGTACTCCGCCGACTGCGTCTCAAAGAAGGCCACCATCTCGGCGTGACGGCGTTTGCGATATGCCTCAAAGTCGGCCCGGCTGCGAGCTAAGCGCTGTTGATAAAGCTTGTCTTTCTCGCTGAGTTCACCGGTCGCGGCTAGCGCTGGCAAGTCGCGCGGCTGGCGAATGTTTGAGAACACAGAATAAAGCGAGTAATAATCCTTCGTCGGGATCGGATCGAACTTGTGATCGTGGCAGCGGGCGCAAGCCACCGTAAAGCCCAACATCCCGCGTGTCGTCGCGTCGATCCTGTCATCCACGGTTTCCGGTTCGCTCTTGGGAAAGTCCCGGCCCAGGCTCAGAAAGCCCAGCGCGGCCAAGTGGCGAGTGGGAAGCCCGGCGATCTTGTCGGCCGCCAGTTGATACTGCAGGAACCTGTTGTAGGGTAGGTCTTCGTTCAGGGCCTGGATCACCCAGTCCCGATACGTGTACGACCACGCATACTTGATCCCGGAATTTACAGCGTCGTTATTGGAATCCGCATAGCGCGCCACATCCAGCCAATGTCGCCCCCATCGCTCGCCGTAGCGAGGCGACCCGAGCACTTCGTCCACCAGCCGCTGGTAGGCGTCGGGAGCTTTGCTACTCACGAAAGCATCCACTTGCCTCTTGCTTGGCGGCAACCCGGTGATGTCGAAATAGACCCTGCGAATTAAGGTCGCTCGCTCGGCCTCCCCTTGCGGGGTCAAACCCTTCGACTCCAATTTGGCCAGGATGAAGCGGTCGATTTCAGTCTTCGCCCATTGGACTGCGTGTACTGCGGGGGCAGTTTGCGCCATCGGGGCCTGCAGCGACCACAACTTCGCCCCCGGCTTGGCGGCACTGACGAGAGTCTCCGGCGCGGGCGCGCCGTTGGCGATCCAGGTAGAGAACTCCGCCACCGTCTCCGCCGGCAAGGGCTTGCCGGGCGGCATTTTCAGGTTGGCGTCCCGATGGCTTAGCGCGCGGAGCAAGCTTCCCTTCAACGGGCCAGAATTGCCGCCCTGCCGGATCCCCGCTGCCGAGTCCAGCCGCAATCCCCCTTGTACCGGATTCGCTTGCGCACTATGGCAGGCGTAGCAGCGCGCCGCCAGTACAGGCCGGATCTTCTTCTCAAAATGCTCAATCGGCGAATCCTGCGCCGCAAGCCCGCCGCAACTCAGCACGAAGACCGCTATGGAACGTTTCATTTTAGGGCTTTACTGGCCTCGGTCCATCCACCGTCTGGCCACCCAACCCCGCATAGCTTTCGCGAATCTTCACCACCTTACTGCTCTTGAAAGTCAGAAAGGTAATCTTGCCCGGCGCTTGCCCATAGACCCAGTCTTCGGTCTCGTCGCCGTCCTTGGATTCGCGGCTTTTCAAGCGCGGCTTACCGATCGCCAGAATCACTTGATCCTTGTCCATGCCCTCGATCACCCGCTTCTCCAGGACCGCCTTTTTCGTCTCGGGCGGCAGGGAATCCACATAGGCCGCGGTCGCCGTCTGCTTGTCAAAATCGAAGAGCGGCCTCAACAGCTTCTTCATCTCCGCCGAATCCACCGCCGGCACGCCCTTGGCAAATCTCACCACCAGGGTTGTCCCGAGAGTGGCTTGCCCAGACGGTCCCCGCTGCTGCCCGCCACCATTGCCCATGCCCACCTGCACGTGGTCGTACCACTTGGCGCCGCTCTTGAGGCCACCATTGATCTCGAGCGTGATCTTGTCGTTGTCGATGTCCACTTTGGTGATTTGCACCAGGTCCCCAGCCCGCGCCGCCGGGCCGCGCTCCTTGGCCGCCTCGTCCCATTGCTCCTTGTGCGACTTGCCGCCCAGGTCATAGTCCAGCGCTTTCTTCGATCGCGGCAGCATCACTTTCACCGTCGCGTATTCCGAGCTCAATCCGCGAATCAATTCGACGCGTTGTTCGGGCGTAAGTTTCTCGTTCGCGCCAAAGGCGAGCGAGGCGATCAGGATCAGGCGGAGCAACAGCATTTACTCGTCCTCCTCGAACATCTGGGGCCGGGTCGTGTCGATCGGCGCCTTAAACAGACACCATCCTAATACTGGCAGCACTAGCGTGGTGAGCAGGCCGGCTTCGGGGCCATAGTCCCCACCGCTCCACAGCGGGCCAACATTCCACTTAAGCAGCAAGCCCGTTGTCACCATCTTAAATCCGCTAACGTTGGTGCCCAATAGCGGCAAGGCCCAGTTCCAGCCAAAGTGTACGCCAATCGGCAGCCATAGATCGCCACTGCGCAGAAAGCACAGCCCCAGAAAGACTCCCCACAAGAAGGTGTTGAAGAACGACATCCAACCGGCACTCAGGTTGTTGGAATGCGCGGCTGCGAAAAGGACGCCGATCGGCAGTAGTGTCGAAAAGGCACCCATCCGCCGCATCAGCAACTGGAAGGCGTAGCCATGAAAGAGCAATTCTTCCCCGACCGCGCCAAAGACAAAGACCAGCGAGACAAAGATCAAGCTTGGCAGGGAGAAATTCCGCTCAGGATCCTTGCTCACCGTGGCCACTCCCAGCAGCACCGGAAGGCCCGTCACCGCCAACGCGCTAACGAGACCTCCCAAGACACCAATCCCCAGATTTCGCAACGAGCCCACACGCCACGCCAGGCCCACGCCGCTTAAGCCCTCGCGCTCGTAGATGCGCAAGGACAGACCGTTGGCTACTGCGGCGGATGCGAATGTCGCCATCGCCGCCTGCACCAAAAGCCCCGCCCAGCCCATCAGCATCGAGACGAACTGTAGCGTAAGGATTCCGGTGATCGCAAAGATCCCGACCCTCAACCCCAGCCCGGCATGGCTAAGCTTAGGCACTCACGTTAACCTTTACACCGGCCGGCGCCACGCGGAAGTCCAACACGGTCGCTCCCAACTCACGCACCACCTGGCTCACCCGTTCTTTGGCGCCGGGCTCAACAAGTACAAACATGCAGCCGCCGCCGCCGGCCCCGCAAACCTTGGACCCCTTGGCCCCCGCCTTCTTCGTCTGCTCGGTCAAGGCGTCGATCAACTCGGTCGAGATCGTGGGCGCGTTCTTGCGCCGGAAGCTCCACTCCTCGCGCAACAACCGGCCCACCTCGCCCCAGTCGGCCTTCTCCAGCGCCCCGCGCATGCCGTTGGCAATCGACGAGATCTTCTCAAAATTACGCCGCACCTGCTTGTCGCCGTCGATATACAGCTTCGTCACTTCCCAGTTGTTGATGCCGCTATTGCGTGGCTTGCCGGTATAGACCAGGACACCGCGGGCTTCAAGATCCGCATGGTCCACCGTGATCTCTTTGCGTGCGATGCCGTCGCAGCCAAGCTCGATGGCGCTCACGCGACCATACATTGCGGGGTAGTAATCCTGGCAGCCGGTGGGCACCTGGATGATCTGCGCCTCGACATTCTGCGCCACCTCGCGGATCTTCTCAAGGCTGTAGCCGCGCTTTGTCAACTTGTTCAGCGCCGCGCCCAAAGTGATCAATAGAGAAGAACTGCCGCTGATGCCGGCCCCCGCCGGTGCCTCGCTGTTCGTCGTCAAATTCAGGCCCATCTCTGGGCGATACCAGCGCAGCGCCAGGGCCAGTAGCGGAAGCTTGTGCTTCTTGGCCGCCACCAGCGCGTCGATGTTCTCATACTCTTCACGCCCGCCCATGTCGAGCGTCTCGATTACGATTTTCGAGTCAGATCGCGTCTCGATCGTCGCGTGCGTGTAAAGGTTCAGACCGAAATTGACGGTCACCGCATGGTCGTGGTTCAGGTAGAGCGGCCAGATGTCGAGGGTTCCGCCAGCCAGATCCACGCGGCAAGGCGATTTTGCAACTATTTTCATCTTCTCAATCGCCATGTTCCCACAAAGAGAATTCCGCACCCTACGGCGAGTGCGATTAAGTCTTCGTCCGTCGTGTGCTCCCCGATCCAAAGCTTCCATTCGTAGGGCAGATAGCGGCTGAAGATTACAAATGCTCCCAAGCCCGCAAACAGTGCCCGAGGAACCCAGGCCTTCACCCGTTGCGCCATCAACGCGCCTGTCACGCCCATCCAGGCGTTGGCGGCGACGACCGCCCACGGAGGGAAAACCCAGAAGGGTACCGAGCTTGTCAGGTTGACGATCAGCACCGCCAGCCAAGTGGTACCTAGCGTGGCCCCTACGGCCCAGCGCCAGTCTCGAACCTGCGCCCCGATCGCCAACCCGAAGAACCCATAACCCACGATCACCATCGGGTTCATGAACGCATAGCCCATGCTCCAAGGCAGGTAGCCGCACATGGTGGCCACCCACACGACGATTAAGGGAATTGTTGGCATATTTAAGTATGGCCATTCGACGCATCATCGAACTCGGCGATCCTCTATTGCGCGAAAGCTCGCTGATGGTTACGGTGACCGCGGACGCCATCCCGGTGCTAGAGGATTTGCGCGATACGCTGCATCAGTTCCAGCGCACCCACGGTTTCGGCCGCGGCATTGCCGCCATCCAGATCGGCGTCCCCAAGAGGGTCATCTATATCGAGATCGATGGTCGGGCTTACGAATTGATCAACCCAAGCTTCGACTGGCTCAGCGACGACAAGTTCACCATGTGGGACGACTGCTTCAGTTTCCCCAACCTGATGGTGTGTCTCGAGCGCAGCAAGGCCGTTCGCTTGCGGCATCAGGACCGCAACGGAACCTGGCTTGTCATCGAGGCTGCGGACGCCTTCGCCGAGCTACTGCAGCACGAGGTGGACCATTTGGACGGAGTCCTGTCGATCGACCGGGCGCTCGATCCGAAACACTCTTTTATGACCCGGAGTCAATACCTTAGAACAAACCAACAAGAATCCCTTAGCCTCGTCTAGGGCAATTTTTGAAATGCCGATTCATAATTGGCTGGCCGCGTATGGCCGATAGGTTAGTTACAAGCAGCAAAAGGCACTAACAACAATGCAAGACCGGCGAGTCAATCCGCGCATGCTGTGCGCGGATCTAGTAAAAATCGAATGGCGCGACAAGGCGGGTAAACCCCACACTGCCGTTGCCAACCTGGAAGACATCTCCTTGTCTGGAGCTTGTCTGCAGATGGAAGAAGATGTCCCACTGCAATGCGTCGTCACCATCACTCACGAGCACGGTGACCTGCAAGGGCGTGTCCGCTACTGTGTCTTTAAGGATATTGGCTTTTTTTTGGGTGTTGAGTTTGACCCTGGCTATCGGTGGAGCGCCAAGCAGTTCAAACCCATGCATCTGCTGGATCCACGCCGTCTGTCCGACCTCAAAAAACAGGCCTTGGCTGCCGCAGAAGGTTCCGTCGCCCTCACCTAACTAAATGAATTTGTACTGCCCTGGGACGGGCAGCGGAGTCGCCGGCATCTTGAGGTCGTAGCCAAATTCTTTCGGGCTCAGATCCAGTTGCGAAGCCATCACCTGGTCCCAGGTCAACGCTTCGCCACTGTAGGCGCTCTCTCGCGCCATGATGCAAGTCATCGTACTCTCGGCCACCGTCATCGCATGATTGATAAACGGCCCGTCGCCCCGGATGCTCCGCGTCATCGCCACATGCTCGGCCACGTAAGGGTTGATATCCTTCGTCCCCATGTCACGGCAGTTACTGCTGCCTTTGGCCCCAACCACCATCTCGCTGACATTCGTGTAGAGGCCTTTGGGAAACTGCCGACAGTAGCTGGATAGCCGGACGCCATTGGCGTATTCAAAGTCGGCCGAAATGTGGTCGAAAATATTGCCGTGGATGTCGTCCTTGGGCCTCCACGCCGCGCCGCCAGTGGCCGTTACTTTCACGGGATGTGCGCCCATCAACCAATTGATGACGTCGATGTTGTGCACGTGTTGCTCGACAATTTGGTCTCCGCCAATCCAAACGTAGCTGTACCAATTGCGATGCTGCCAAGTCATATCGGGCATCTTCGGGTCTCGCCCCTTGGGCTGCTGAATCACCGGCGTGCCCACCCAATAGGCGTATGCCGCTCGCAGATCGCCGATCGCGCCGTTCTGGATCTTTTCGACCGTTTCCACGTATTCGCGCTGGAAGCGCCGCTGTGCCCCGCTGACGACGGTTAGCTTCTTCTCTTCACTCTTCTTAGCCGCCGCCATAAAGCGCCGTACCCCCACCGGGTCTGTCGCGAAGGGCTTCTCGCAAAACACGTGCTTACCCGCCTCCACCGCCGCCTCAAAGTGCATGGGGCGATATCCCGGCGGCGTACAGAGCATCACCACGTCGACGCCGCTGGCGATCACCTTTTTATAGGCGTCAAAGCCAGTAAATCGATGCTCCGCATCCACCTTGACACGGTCGGCGGTCTTAGGAAAACGATTGGCGTCTTGCAGCCAGACCAAGTTGGTTTCGAGCTTGTCTTCAAACAGATCGCCGATCGAGACCAGCTCTACATTCGGGTCGGCGCTCAGTAGATCCACCGCCGCCTGCCTACCCCGCCCGCCTGCGCCGACAAGGCCCGCCTTGAGCTTTTCAGGTCCCGCACCGCGCACCAACTCGGGCCGGATAATCGTGAAGGCACCCGCGCCGAGAAAAGCCCGGCGGTCCTTCAGCGACTGCGGTAAATTGGGAAACTCCATGTCTCGTTCTTACTCGCCCAATCATACCCCGCCGCATGGAGTGTATGCGGCCGCGATCACGCCGATTCGCGAGCGGTCCAACACCGTGGATCTCGGTGCCGCGATGGAGATCGTGGACTTTCTGGCCGCCTCCCCCGCCGAGGGAATCAGCCTTCTCGGAACCACCGGCAACTTCCTCCACTTCGACATTGAAGAGCGGGAGAAGCTGATCGCCTTTGGCGTAAAACGGTGTCCCAAACCGGTGGCCGTGAACGTATCGCATTCCACTCTCGATGTCACCGTCTATCTGGCCGAGCATGCCGCCGCATCCGGAGCCGCCTTTGCGCTGGTGCTGCCACCTTACTACTTCCGCTACTGCGCTGAACAACTGGAGGCCTTCTTCCTGCGCCTGGGAGAGCGGGTGGGTGGGCACTTGCCGCTATACCTCTACAACATCCCATTCTTCACGGCGCCCATCCCCGTCGAAATGGCCGGGCGCCTGTTGAGCGGTGGCCTCTATCAGGGGATCAAGGATTCCTCCGGCAAGCCGGAATATCTTGAAGCCCTGGCCGGGACTGGGGCCACGCTCCTGGTAGGAAACGACTCAGCCCTTTGCGTATCGCGGAGGCAGGTTGCGGTGGGCGTACTCAGTGGCTGCGCGGCAGCGGTGCCGGAGTTGATCTGCGCTCTCGACGTCGCGGTGGCCTCTGGCGATGCCGCGCGTGAGGCGGTGTTGGCCGCGCGGCTCGGCGAGTTCATCGCTTGGCTGGATCGTTTTCCGACGCCATTTGGGGTCGAAGAGGCTTGCCGCATGCGCAAACTCCCGGCGCGGCCCGAGACCGCCTGGCTTGGCACCGCGCCTCTTGAAGATTTCCGGCGCTGGTTTCCGGATTGGTTGCCGCAGGTTTTGCGCGAAGTGAAAGGACTGTGAATCTAAAAGACGATGACGCCTGACGAATTTCGCACCTATGGCTACGCGGCCATCGACTGGGTTGCGCACTACCTTGAGAACACTCGCGACTACCCGGTGCTCGCCGATACGGAACCGGGGTCTTTGATCGCCGCCCTGCCCGCTCAAGGCCCCGAGCTGCCTGAGTCATTCGACCAGATCCTGGAAGACTTCGAACGCGAGATCGTCCCGCGCAATACGCAGTGGAACCACCCGCGCTTTCTCGGCTACTTCGCCAACTCGTCGACGCCCGAGAGCATCATCGCCGAGATGCTGGCGGCCGCGCTGAACCCGAACGCAATGCTCTGGAAGTCGTCGCCTGCCGCCACCGAGCTTGAGCAAGTGACGCTGGGCTGGCTGCGGCAGTGGATGGGCCTGGAGGACGGTTGGTTCGGCCAGATCCTCGATACGGCATCCACCAGCACCTTCCACGCCATTGTTGCCGCGCGCGTCCGAAAAGGCCACAAAAGCTCAGACGGCGCGCTCACGCTCTATGCCAGCAAGCATGCCCACAGTTCGATTGAGAAGGGTGCGATGGCGGCCGGTGTCGCCCGTGAGAATGTGCGGCTGATCGATGTCGATGACGAGTTCCGGATGCGTGCGGACCTGCTGGAAGAGGCGATCGCCGCCGATCTGACGGCGGGCCTGGTGCCTTTCTGCGTGATCCCGACCATCGGCACCACCAGTGTCGCCGCGATTGACCCAGTGCCCGCCGTCATTGAGATCGCCCGCCGCCATGGCCTGTGGGTGCACGTCGATTGCGCCTACGGTGGCAGCACGGCGATTGATCCGCGCTATCGATGGGCTTTTGATGGGTTGGACCAAGCAGATTCGCTGGTGGTGAATCCGCACAAGTGGCTCTTTGTGCCGATGGACCTCAGTGTCTTCTACTGCCGCAACGCCGAGTGGCTGCGGGATGCCTTCTCGCTGGTGCCGGAGTATCTACGCACGCAGGACAACCCGCTGGCGCTGAACCTGCATGAGTATGGGTTGCCGCTGGGCCGGCGCTTCCGCTCTCTGAAGCTATGGTTTACGATGCGCGCCTATGGTCGGGTGCGTTTGGCTGGCCTCATTCACGAGCAGATCGAAGACGCCAAGCGCTTGGCCAGTCTGATTGTGGCGCACCCGGATTATGAGGTCTGTGCGCCGGTCCATTTCTCGCTGATCGTGTTTCGGCACAAGCGTTCAGATGCGCACAACAAGGCGCTGCTGGAGCGGCTAAACGCGACCGGCAAAGTGCTGCTGTCACCCAATGTGCTGAACGGCAAGCAGGTGATCCGGTTGGCGATCGGGAACATCCAAACCAATTGGGCTGACTTGGCCGAGGTATGGGGGATGATCGAAAAGCTAGGAAGCCTTGAGCTCGAATGAGACGCTCGGGTCGGTGTTCTCGCCCGCGTGGCGAGAGAGCCGCTGGATCTGCATCTCAAGCGCAAGCAGGCTTTGTTGCACGTCTTCTTGGCGGGCGGCCTGAACGGCATCCATCAGGCGCACGGCACTCTCGGCCACGCTAACGGCGGCGATGCGCTCGGCCGCACTGCGGATCTTGCGGATCTCGCGCTCAACAGCAGGGCGGTCGTCGCGCGACACGGCCGTCTGGATCTTCTCAATGCGCTCGGGGGCCATCTGGAGGAATAGCAGCAACATGCCCTGGAACAGGCTGCTGTCATTGTCGGTGAGGCGCGCGGCCAAGCCGCGGTCGATCGCCTGAAGCGGAGCAACCTCGGGAATCGCTGGCGTCTCCACCATCGTCGGCGCCGCCGGGACGCTAACGGCGACAGGCTCCAACGCCGCGTCAATGTAACGCATGATCGTATGTACGAGGGTTGTCGGGTTGACGGGTTTGGAGACGTAGTCGTTCATGCCGGCGGCGATGCAGCGCTCGCGGTCGCCCGTCATGGCGTGGGCCGTCATTGCGATGATCGGCAGCTTTCGCAACCCCAACTCTTCACGGATTTTGCGCGTGGCCTCGATGCCGTCCATGTAAGGCATCTGCACGTCCATTAACACGAGGTCAAAGACAGCGTTCTGAGCAGCGGCCAGCGCCTCAAGCCCATTGGACGCCACCTCGACATGAAAGCCGCGTTTACTGAGGATCGCGAGTACAACTTTCTGGTTGACGGCGTTGTCCTCGACCAGCAGAATCTGCGGAGACCGCCCGTCGAGCGATACCCGCTCGCCGCCGTTGGCTTTCTTGTCGGCCTCAACATGCTTGGACTTGGTGGCAACCTCAAGGTTGAGCCGGACGAAGAATTTACTGCCCTTGCCCTCGACGCTCTCCACCCAGATCCGACCGCCGAACATCTCCACAAGGCGCCGGGTAATGGTCAGGCCCAGGCCGGTGCCGCCAAAGCGCCGCGTAATGCTACCGTCGGCTTGCGTGAACTTGTCGAAAATCTTCTCGAGCTTGTCCGGGGGGATTCCAACGCCCGTATCCTCCACTGAAAGATCGAATTCGATCTTCGCGTCCTTGGTGCCACCGACCGTCCGCAGGTATACCTTGACGTGACCGCTTTCTGTGAATTTGATGGCGTTGCTCAGCAGGTTGCCGATCACTTGGCGCAGACGCATCGGGTCGCCATATACGGTTTCGGCCACTTCCGGGCTCACCTCGGCCGTAAGCTCGATCCGCTTCTGGCGGGCCCGTGCCTGATGCGTTTTGATCGACTCGTTCACCACTGACTTGAGTTGAAAGGGGATCCGCTCGAGGGCCATCTTGCCGCTCTCGATTTTGGAAAGGTCGAGGATATCGTTCAACAGGGCGAGCAAGGAATGGGCGCAACGCTGGGCCGTCTCCAGTTCTTCGCGCTGATCGCCGTTGAGCGAACTCTCCAGTACTACGTCCAGCATGCCGAGGATGCCGTTCATCGGCGTGCGCAACTCGTGAGACATGTTTGCCAGGAATTCACTTTTAGCCTGGCTGGCGGCCATGGCGCGCTCCATGGCTTCGCGCAATGCGTCGGTGCGCTGCTGGATGCGCGCCTCCAGCATCTCGCGGTGATCCTCAATCTGGCGGTCTCGCTCTTTGAGGGCGTGGATCGTTTCGTTGAAGACCTCTCCGACAAACTGAATCTCGTCCCCGGTGCGGCTGACGTTGATTTTCTCGAGGCGCCCGTTCTGCACCCGTTTCATGCCCGCGGCGAGGTTCTCCAGCGGCTTGGCCATCAGGGTGACTGTGAAGCGACCGATGGCGAGGGCGACCAAGAGGAGAATCGCGAACATAAGCACGCCCTTGCCCAGATCGAACATGTGGTGGTGCACGTCGTAGCCAATTACGACGAGCACGATCCAGCCCACCAAGACCGATGTAAACATCGAGAACTTAGTGGCTAGAGATCGCGACTTGGGGCTCTTTCGCAAGGGTACTCTGGCCTCGGTAAAGGCGGGAATGCCGTCCTTCTAAGGTATTTCGGCAGTTTTAGTGTGTCACGTTAGGCCAAGTTGTCCCATCGGTCAAACTACTTAGGACCCTGGCGAAAAAGTACCAATTGGACTGCTTTGCTAAACTCACCCCAGAGATGGACCCTTCCCCCCGGCTAGCCACGTCCCTGTGCGGGATCGCGCTCGAAAACCCCGTGCTGGCGGCTTCGGGCACCTTCGCCTACGGAATCGAGTTTGCTGAGATCACGGACCTGAACCGGATTGGCGGCATTGTCGTTAAAGGACTTAGCCGCGCGCCGATCGCCGGCAACGCTCCGCCCCGGCTTTGGGAGACGGCTAGCGGGATGATCAACTCGATCGGCCTACAGAACATCGGCGTGGGCGAGTTTATCCGCACCAAGCTGCCGGCACTGGCACGCTACCGGACCAAGATCGTCGCCAACGTTTTCGGGTACGAGACCGATGACTACCTGGAGGTGATCCGGGCGCTCGAGGACGCCCCTGGGATCGCGGCTTACGAGATCAACGTCTCGTGCCCAAACACCAAGCACGGCGGCATCTTCTTCTCATCCGACCCGGGGTTGCTAACCGGCCTCGTAGGCGAGATCCGCAAGTTGACTCGCCGACCGGTCATCGTCAAGCTATCGCCAAACGTGGCCAAAATCGACCCGTTGGCGCGGGCGGCGCAGGACGCGGGGGCCGATGCGATCTCCCTGGTAAACACTGTGATCTCGCTGGCGATTGACGCGCGAACGCGGCGGCCGCGGATTGGGGCGGGCTTTGGTGGCCTGAGTGGCCCGGCGATCAAGCCGATCGCCCTGCGCTTGGTCTATGAAGCGGCCAAGGCGGTAACAATCCCGGTGATCGGGCTGGGCGGCATCGCGACAGGCGAGGACGCGGCGGAGTTTCTGATCGCCGGGGCGAGCGCAGTCGAGGTGGGCACGGCAACCTTCTGGGACCCCGAGGCACCAGCGCGAATCGCCCGCGAGCTGGACGAGTTCTGCCGCGAGCAGGGCGTCGCGCATGTGCGCGATCTGACCGCTACGCTACAGTTTTAGACATGAGGCAAGTAATCTCGACCGACGCCGCGCCGCAGGCGATCGGGCCGTATTCCCAGGCGATCGTGTACAACGGGGTGGCCTATTTGAGCGGGCAGATTCCGCTCGACCCTGCGACCGGGCAGATTGTCGAGGGCGGAATCGAAGAGCAGACGACGCGGGTGCTCGAGAATCTGGGTGCCGTGCTGACGGCGGCCGGTGCGACTTTTGCGACGGTGCTGAAGACGACGATTTTCGTCAAGGACATGAACGACTTCGCCAAGGTGAACGAGATCTACGCCAAGTATTTCCCGGTGAATCCGCCGGCGCGGGCGACGGTACAGGCGGCGAAACTGCCGCGCGACGTCATGGTTGAAATTGAGGCGATCGCGGCCGTTTAGACCCAAAGAAGCGGCTGGCGGATGGGGTAGTTGCGGATGGTTTCTTCGACGGTCGGGTCGGGGTTGAGCTTGCGCCAAAGGGCGATATAAGCGGGCTTGTCGAGGGCGATGCCAGCGAAAACCAGAGCGGCCTGGCGCACCGGCCATTGGTCGTGATACATGACGTCGGGAGCGAGGGGCCAGCTTTTTTTGTCGGCGATGTAGGGGACCATGTACTCCATCGCTTTCTTCATGCCGCGGCCGTCGGGGAGTTCAAAGTGCCAGAGGCTTTCCTGGGGGCTGGAGAGGGTCTGGCAGATGCTGGCCATCGCCTCCAAATTGAACAGCGAATAGCCGTAGGGCTTGGTGCGGCGCAACTCCAAGGGGAAGCTGCCGTTGGCAGCGACTTGGCCGGGAACGTGGAGGGTCTTAAAGCGCTCGCGGCAGAGGGCCATCAGTGAGGCGTCGCCGGTGTAGCGGGCGAATTCGGCCACTTGCATCGTCCAGCAGGTGCCGTGGTTGTTCTTGGCGTCGCGCTCGTCCTTGCCGTTCTGGTGGGTGGTCATCCATTCGAGGTACTGGCGAAACCAGGGACGGACATCGACGTTGGTAAGCAGGCCCGCGGCGCGGGCGACTTCAACCAGATGGAGCGTATCGATGATGCCGATGCCGCGTCCGGTAAAGCGGCCCTTGATGGCTTGGGCGTAGAGCAGGTTGGGGTTTAGGCGAGTGGCTTCGTCGATGAACCAGGCTCGTAAATGGCGGGCGGCGTGGGCGGCGTACTTGGCGTCCCTGGTGATCTTCCAGGCGGCGGTGAGCGCGGGAACCTGGACTGAGAGGCGCATGAGGGCTTGGCGGTGGGCGACGAAGTTATCGGGGTTGGTCATGCCGTCGCGCTGGATATAAGGGGCGCCGGGGTCTTTGGGGTCGGGCCACCAGTAGTCGCCTTCGCTGAAGAAATCATGCTTGCCACCAGCGGAGCGCGGGCTGGAACTGGTTGTGATCGTGAGGGGCGATTCGTTCAGGTACTTGTCGGCGGCGCTGAGGACACGCTTGCGGTCGATGCTGGCAATGTCGACAGTGGCTGCTGCGAGCGCAGCGGGAAGGGCGAGGAAGAGGCGTCGATTCATTGCGAGGGTCTATCGGATAGGATACTCGCAAAGGATACCCACACTATGCCGGGAACCCGTCGTGAGTTTATCGCCGCCACTGCCACTGCTGGCCTGGCCCAAGGGCCGCCGAAGCGGCCCAATATTGTGTTTCTGATGCCGGATCAACATCGGGCGCAGGCGGTGGGATGCCTGGGCAACGCCGACGTACGCACGCCGCATATCGACCATTTTGCGAGCCAGGGGCTGACGCTGGAGAACACCTTTGCCAACACGCCGGTGTGCTGCCCGGCGCGAGCGGTGCTGCTGACGGGCCAATACTGCCATCGCAACGGAATGGTAGCCAACGACCTGCACCTGCGCGAGGACGGCGTCTCGTTCGCCAAGATCCTGGCGGCGAATGGATACCGTACCGGCTTTGTCGGCAAGTGGCATCTGGACGGCGGCAAGCGGATGCCCGGGTTTGTGCCGCCCGGAGCGCGTCGCCAGGGCTATCAATATTGGGCGGCCAATCAGTGCAGCCATCAGCACTTCAACAACACGATCTTTCGCGACACGCCGGAGCCGATTCACCTCGATCGATTTGAGGCCGATGCTTATGCCGATTATGGGATCGAGTTCATTCAGCAAGCCAAGGCGGCGGGCGACCCGTTCTATCTGACGGTGCAGTGGGGGCCGCCGCATGATCCTTACAAAGCGCCACCGGAGTATCGCAATCAATATGACGCCGCCAAGTTGGCGATGCGTCCCAACTGGGTGGAGAAGGTGGGGTGTCCGGGGCCCCGGGAGATTGCCGAATACTACGGCATGGTGACGGCCATCGATGACGCGACGGGGAAGATCCTGAAGGCGCTGGACGAGATGGGGCTGGCGGAGAATACGATCGTCCTGTATTCGTCCGACCATGGCGACATGCTGGGATCGCAGGGGGAGCGCCTGAAGCGCAAGCCGTGGGAGGAGTCGATCAAGGTGCCGGGCTTCTTGCGCTGGCCGGGTAGGATCAAGCCCGCGTCGCGGACCAAGGCCTTCTTCACGCACGTCGATTTTGCACCGACATTGCTGGGGCTGGCAGGGATCCAGGCGCCGAAGGCGATGCAGGGGCGGGATTTGAGCCCTTACCTGCTCACGGGCAAGGGCAAGATGCCCGACGAGGCGTTTTTTCAGATCTTTGGACCGTTTAGCGGGGATGGGACGCATGGCGGGTGGCGGGGCGTGCGGACCGAGCGGTACATGTATGCGCGGTATGCGGACAAGCCGTGGCTGTTGTACGACTTGGAGCGGGACCCTTACCAGCGTAAGAATCTCGTGGGAGAGAACAAGAAGCTTGAGGCCGAGCTGGAAGTTCGGCTCAAACATTGGATGGCGGAGACTCAGGATTCATGGAGCTACAACTGGACTGCGCCGGTGGAGGATGGGGGGCGGCTGTATCAGGACCGGAGCTTTGATTCCGTACAGCAGTATTTAGATTGGGCGAAGAATGGAAAAACGGGCTAGGCGCTTTAGAATGCGAGAAACATTCCTGAAAAATGTCGTGAATCGCAATCCGACCGGGGTCTACTTCGCTTCGCGGGGGGCTTTGGCGTCTGGCACATATTGGCTCCAAAGCTGGGTCTTTTGGAGCGAGCGCATTGCGGAATCCAATTTTTCGGCCTTGCGGGCGGGCCATGCGAGGCCTTTGGATTGGTTGTAGTCGTCAGTAAAGGCGCGCATGGCGTCGAGTACTTGGTTGAAACGCTTATGGAATTCCGCCAACTGCGCATCGATTTTGGTTTTCTCAGCGGTGGAGGCAGCTTTGGAGTCCGCCAAGGCACCTTTCTCGACCGCTTCCATGGTTCTAACCAAATCACTCGCCGCGACCGGAAAAGTGATCGCGCAGAGCAGCAAACAGGTTCGTAGCATCGTCTTTGGGCCTCCTTTACGTGGCTCGCTAAGGTACCTATCGGCGATGAAGACAGTCCCAATAGGGTGCCTCGAATGGCCGTCTACCGATAGACACGGGAAATCGCTGCGTTTCGGATCATTCCGTTGAAATCTGTTTGTAACATTTGACGGCTACAATAGCAAGCCTCATCACGCCAAAGGGTAGTTGCGGAGGCCTAGAGCCGGGGGTCTATGGGTTCACTCTCAAGCGCAAGGACGCCGAAGACACACTCATGCACCCGGCGAAGAGGCTGGCCAGCCACGAAGCGTTCAAGAGACTCGACGCCGAGGGCGAATTCCCTAGCGGCGAGCGAACGCTTTGCATTGACGGCGCGTTTGCGTAGGGTCGAGAGCTCTTCCGTGTAGGAAGGGCCATAGATAATGCGCAGGTATTCCCGCCCGCGACACTTCAAAGCCGGTTGGACCAAACCCTTGGGACCGCTCTCAATCCAGTTCATCGGCTTTACAACCATTCCTTCGCCGCCGCCATCGGTGAGGCGCTCCCACCAAGAGGTGGCGGCTGCCACCTGCGACTCATCGTTGACGTTGACTTCGTGGAAAGGCGTGGCGATCAGGAACCCGGGATCGGTGGCGGCCAAGCGATGTAGGGTTTGCATATGCCAGAGGTTGGTCCGGTTGGTGTGGACCAATCCCTCGGAAGCAAGGAGATGGAAGGGAGCAAGGCGGTAGTCGCCCAGCGAATTTACAGGCCAGCAGTAACGGCGGTATGCGGCACGGTACTTCTGCATTGTTTCCAGATGACGTTCGCGGGCGGGCAGGAGGCCGGCCGCGGCGGGGCTGTTGCGGATGGCCGCGAAGGAGGCCATGAGCGCCGCCGACCCAGCGGCCCCAACAGCGGCGTACTGCCGCTCGATCAGTTCGCGCGCCTTAGCCGACCAGGGCATGAGCTCGCAATCGAGACAGAACCAGGAGCTGTTGAATTCCTCCCAGAACTTAGCCGCGGTCAGGGCGCTTCGAACGCGATCCACGAAGGCCGCTTCTTCCCTGGGGTCGGCGAAGAAGGGACGCCCCGTTCGGGTGTAGCAAACGCCACCACGCCCGTCGGCGACACCGAAACGCAACCCGGCGGCGGCCTCGTCGCGGGCAACGATTACGATGGCTCGGGAACCCATATGTTTCTCTTCGCAGACAACTGTTTCCACCCCATTGGCGCGAAAGTACTGGAAGGCTTCGGTGGGGTATTCAAGATAGTCCGGTTGCTTGGCGGTCTCGCTAGGCGACATGGTTGGCGGCAGATAAATCAGCCAATGCGGATCGGTCGCAAAGCGGCTCATCACCTCAAGGGCGGCGATCGAGTTTTCTTCACGGATGGTGACGCTGTGGTGCAGTCTGGTCTCGATGAAGCGCTTACCTGTGACGTCCGCTAAATCGAGGACATCGTCCAATTGTTGCTGGGAGCTGCGGGAGTCGAGTGCCTGAGGGCGAAGGGGGCGCGCCGGTATCGCGTACTCGCGGGCCGCGGGAACCGAGACAAAATCGCGCTCGGGATAGCGCAATGCGGTGAGGCTACCGCCAAAGACCGCTCCGGTGTCGATGTTGACCGTGTTGTTGAGCCACTGCGGCGCGGGGACCGGCGTGTGACCGTAGACGACGCATGCGCGACCGCGATATTCGGCAGCCCAATTGAAGCGGACGGGAAGGCCGAATTCGTCAGTTTCGCCGGTGGTTTCGCCGTAAAGACAGAACTCGCGAACCGCGCCCGAGCCGCGACCGTGCATCTCCTCGCGAAGGCCAGCGTGGGAGACGACGAGCGCGCCGCCGTCGAGAACGTAATGGCTGACGAGGCTAGCGAGAAAGCAGGCCAACTCGGCGCGCTGGGCTTTGTCGAGCGGCTCGATTTCGGCAATCGATTGCTCGAGCCCATGCTTGATTTGAACCTTGGCACCGCGCAGCCAACGCATGAGCTTGACGTCGTGGTTGCCAGGGACGCAAAGCGCGGTGCCCGTGGCGATCATGTTGTGGACTATGCGGAGGCAATCGAGCGTATTGGGGCCACGGTCGACAAGGTCGCCGACGAAGATCGCTTTCCGGCCTTCCGGGTGGTGCCAAGTTTCTTGGCCCCAGAGCGCCGATTGCCCATCCAGCGGCGCGGCGTTCCAGCCGAGGCGCGTGAGTAGGAGGCGAAGTTCATCGGCGCAACCGTGAAGGTCGCCGATGATGTCAAAGGGGCCCGTCTCTTGCTTGCGATTGTTCCAGAGGGGAACACGGCGGATTTCAAACTCTTCGACCGGATCGATGAATTGCACGTTGCGGAAGCCTTCGCGCTCGAGGCCGCGCAGGCCCCGGCGCAGGGCGGTGATTTGCCGGTGCACGACGTGCGCTCCGAACTGGCGCTCGGGCCGGAGCTTGTTGCGTTCGATGCAGAGTTCGGCGGGCGTGTTGACTACCATCGCCACGGGCAGACAGTGGAACTTGCGGGCGGTTGCAACGATGCGCGCGCGATCTTCTGGCTGGACGTTTGTCGCGTCGATGACGGTAAGGAGGCCACGGGCCAAACGCTTCTCGAGTAAGTAATACAAAGCGTCGAAAGCGTCTGCGGTGGCAGTTTGATCGCCCTCGTCATCGGCGACAAGGCCGCGAAAAGAGTCCGAGGAAAGAATCTCGGTGGGGCGGAAGTGTTGCTTGGCAAAGGTTGACTTGCCGGAGCCCGAGGCGCCGACCAGCGCCACCAAAGCCAGCTCGGGAATCTCGATGACTCTCATGCGGCCACCTGGTTATCGAGTGCGAAGACGGCCAACTGCGAGGGCGCGCCGTGAGTTTCATCCAGCGGGCCGACTGGCTCCGTAGTCACAGTGTAGCCGTAACGCTGGGCCGTGGCCTGAGCCCAAGATTGGAACTCGGCGCGTGTCCATTCAAAACGATGGTCGCCGTGGCGCATATTGCCGGGAGGCAGCGTTGGGAAGAGGACGTTGTATTCCCGGTTGGGCGTGGTGACCAGGACATACCGAGGGCGGGCGAATTTAAAGACAACGCGTTCGGCGGCGCTTAGGCGCGGAGGGTCGAGGTGTTCGATCACTTCAACGAGAGCGGCGGCGTCGGCACCGTTCAGGCGGGTGTCGCGATAAAGCAGCGAGCCCTGGAAGAGCTCCAGGCGGGCGCGCTGGCGTTGGGGCATGCGGTCAAGCTTGAGTTTTCGAGCGGCGATCTCGAGTGCGCGGTGGCTGACATCCATGCCCAGGATTCGGTCGAAGGAGCGGTCGGCGAGAAGGCGGCGCAACAGACGGCCTTCGCCGCAGCCCAAGTCGATGACCGACTTGACGTTGAGTTCACGCATGCGCGTGGCCACCATGCTGAGGCGCTGGGTGTGCAGCGTGAGCGGGCGCTCAAGTTCTTTCTCGGTAGCCGCGGCCGGGGGTTCTTCCGCATCGAGGGGCTGAGGGCATTCTTCAAGAAGGCGGGCAGTGGCGATCTCCACCAGCGACGGGCGACGCTTGAGGTAACGCTTGACGATCAGCTGACGTTCGGGATGGCTGGCGAGCCAGCCTTCGCCGTGGCGGAGGAGTTTTTCCACTTCATCATCGGCGATATAGTAATGCTTCTCATCGTCGAGGACCGGCAGTAATACGTACAGGTGCGAGAGGGCGTCGTGGACCGTTGCGGTGGCGGCGAGGGTGACCCGGAAGTATCGGCTGTCCCCCCATTCGGGGAAGACGGGGTCGAGGGGTATGGGCGCCGCGTCAACGGTGTAGCCGAGCGGCGCGAAGAGGCGCTGGAGCAAGTCCGCGCCGCCACGGGCACGGATGACTTCGATAACGATCGTAAGCTTCAGCGGTGCCGCAATTAGATCGGGCCGCCGTTGGCAGTTGCCCGCCAAGGCGGTTCCGAACACGCGTCCGATGGCTACGGCAAAATAGGAACTTGCGACATAGGGGCGGTCGTTGACGTAATCGTCAAGCTGTTGGGCCCCGCGAACCAGTTCGACGGAATTGATATCCAGCAGGAGGTGCGCCGTGCAACTGTTCTCATGCGGTGTGGAATAGAACACGTGAGCGTGGCCGAAGGCCAGTTCGGCGGAGTGCAGATTGGCGGGGTTCTTGTGTAACAGGAAGCCGATATCCGTGGGATTGGGCCCAGCGTTGGTAATACTCAGAAGCACAAGACAATTGTACGAAGCGGTGCCTAAACGGCCAGCGGGCGGGCCGGGACCGCGTAGCGCTCTCTCGCCGGAACTGAGACCAACTCCCGCTCTGGATAGCGGTAGGCGGTGAGCTTGCCGCCAAAGACGGCTCCCGTGTCGATATTGATCGTGTTGTTTTTCTCCATCGCTTCCGCAACTGGGGTGTGGCCGAAAACCACTAGCGCTTTGCCGCCGTATTTGGCCGCCCAGTCGCCGCGGATGGGTAGGCCGAGCTTGTCCGTCTTACCGGTGGTTTGGCCGTAGAGGCAAAAGGTGCGGACGGCGGGGCTGTTGCGGCCCTGCAGCTCCTCGGAGAGGCCGGCATGGGCGACGACCAGCGCGCCTCCGTCCAGCGTCAGATAGAGCGGAAGGGACTCGATGAAGTCCGCGAGGAGCGCCCGGTCTTTGTGATTGAGGCGGGTGAGTTCGGCGGCGGAACGGTCCAGGCCATGATTGACTTGGACCTTTCTACCGCGCAGCCAGCGGGCGAGTTTTTCATCGTGGTTGCCCAGGACGCAGGCGGCCACGCCAGAGGCGATCATGTTTCGAACGATTCCCAGGGAGGCGAGGATGCGGGGGCCGCGGTCTACGATGTCGCCCACGAAGATGGCCTGACGGCCTTCGGGGTGACGCCAGGTTTCGTTGCCCCAGAGAGGATCGCCGATGGCGGGGGGTTGGGATTGCCAGCCGAGTTGGGCAAGAAGCGTACGCAGCTCGTTGGCGCAGCCGTGGATGTCGCCGATGATGTCGAAGGGGCCGGTCAATCGGCGCCTATTTCTTCTTTGCCAAAGCGGCGGCAGCAAGATTGTTGCGCACCATTTTGATCCTGGGGTGATCTTTATTGAGAGACTTTTCGAACATCTTCAGCGCGCGCTCGTAGAGCCTTACCGCCTCTTTGGCGCGGCCGGTTCCGGCTAGAAGACTACCCAGATTGTTCAGGGCCAAGGCGATGTCGGGGTGGGTCTTGCCGAAGAGCTTCTCTTTGATCTCGATGGAGCGGCGGTAGAAGTCCTCAGCTTCGGCGTGCTTACCTTGAGCGGCCTTGAGCGCGGCGAGATTGTTGAGGTTGACGGCGATCTCGTAACTCTCGGGGCCATAGAGCTTTTCAAAGCGCTTGAGGGCTTGCTTGTAGATGGGCTCGGATTCTTTGTAGCGCCCCAGCCCGTCGAGAATGCTGGCGTAGGCGGCGGCGTCGGAGACCGCTTGAGCGTGGTTCTTGCCCAGCCATTTCTTTGAGATTTCCCAGGCGCGTTTGCCCGGCGCTTCGGCGTCGGCGTAGCGTCCGGCGGCGTGGAGGATTGCCCCGATGTTGTGATAAACCGGGCTCAGAGGGAGGGCGTCCTCGCCGTATTCGGCAATGAGCTTGGGCAGGGCGTCCTCGTAAAGCGCGAGGCCCTTTTCGATCTTGCCCATGTACTTATAGACAATTGCGAGATTGTTTTGCGAGCTGGCGGTTTCGGGATCCGATTCGCCAAACTGCTTGCGATTGATTTTCAGCGCGTCCAGTAGAAATTTCTCACCGAGCTTGTAGTCGCCCAATTCCCGGTGCACGGTGCCGAGGATGGTCCGCGAGCGGGCGCGGATGCGCGCGGCGTCCTCTCCGGTGAATTTGCGGCCAAGCTTGGCCGTGATCTCCATGCTACGCGTGGCGTGGGCGATGGCCAATTTGAATCGCTCGAGGCTATTTTCGATCTCAGCGATGTCGTTGAGCAGATTGGCAACGTCGGGGGAGTCTTCGCCCTCGATGAGCTCAAAAAAGCGCAGCGCTTCTTCGATTTGTTTCAGCCCGTCGGCGATCTTGCCTTTGTGTACGAGGGCCCAACCTTTGTCTTGCAGTTCGATGGCGTGTTCAATAGTCACTCATCCCACATTACTAGGTTGCGAAGGCGACGGGAGAAAAACCACAGCTTGCTATTCTGAAGTCGCAGCCATGCTTTCGCCTCGACTAGACTTACGAGTTTCGCAAAAGCAGACACTGACCCCTGGCCTCGTCCAGTTGGTGACAGTCCTCCAGTTGAACCGGCTGGAGCTGAAAGAAATGATCAGCCAAGAGGTGGTCGCCAATCCCTTTCTCGATGAGAACGAGGGCGAGGAGTTGACCCCGCAGGAGGTGCAGACGTTACTCGAATCCGAGCGCGTTTCCGACCCCAGCGACGACGCCGTGATGCGGATGCTCGAGAACCCGCCGGCCGCGTCCTATGAGGCCGAGGGCGAATTTGAGCAGCGCGCGGAGGCGGCGCTTTTAGATACCCCCGCCGACGGCGCGCAGGAAGCTCCGGAACAGCCCAAAGCCACAGACCCGTTTGACGAAATCGACTTTGGCAGTTACTTTGACGAGTATCTGGACCCCGGCCATAAAAGCCCTGCTGGCGAGGTGTCGGAGAAGCCTTCGTTTGAAACTTTCCTGAGCTCGCCGGTAACCTTGTCGAGTTATTTAAATTCGCAACTGAGCCTGGTGTTGATGAACGATGGCGAGCGGCGGGCAGCGGAAGCGATCATTGGAAACCTGGACGAAAACGGCTATTTGCTGGAACCGATCGAAGAAATTGGGCGCAGCGAGGAACTGACTTTTGACGACATGGAGGACGGCCTCGAGATCGTGCAAAGCCTGGACCCGGCGGGCATCGGGGCGCGCGACATGCGCGAGTGCCTGATGTTGCAGTTGAAGAGCCGCGGGGCGAAGGGCGGGGTGGCGTGGCTGATTGTCGCCGACCACATGCGTTTGCTTGAGAAGCGCGAATTCAAAGAGATCGCCCGGGTGATGGGGCGGCCGCTGGACCATGTTGAGATCGCGCTGAATGTGATCCGCAAGCTGGATCCGCGCCCAGGGCTGCGCTACTCAAGCCAAGCGCCGCAGACGGTGGAGCCGGACGTTTATATCTTTAAAGACGGCGACGACTATCTCATCCAACTGAACGACGAGGACATGCCGCAGATCCGGTTGAACCCGGGATACAAACGGATGCTGGATAAGGATCAGGCGCCCGAGAAGGACGTCCGGAACTACATTCGCGAGCGCTACTCAAGCGCGCTGATGTTGATGAAGAACATTGAGCAGCGCCGTCAGACGATTCTCAAGGTTTGCCAGTGCGTCGTCGAGCGCCAACGCGACTTTCTTGAGGACGGCATCGATCAGATTCAACCGATGATGATCAAAGATTTGGCCGAAGAGATTGGTGTGCATCCGTCGACGGTGAGCCGCGCGGTGGCCGGCAAATACGTACACACGCCGCAAGGCGTCTTTGAGCTGCGTTACTTCTTTTCTGAAGCGGTGGGAGGACCGGCGGGTGCTGGCACCTCGCTGCTGGTGTTAAAGCGGCGCGTGAAGAAAATGATCGAAGAAGAAGACAGCGCCCATCCGCTTACCGACGATCAGATCACGGCGCGCCTGAATGACGAAGGCATCCGCGTGACACGCCGCACGGTTGCGAAGTATCGTGAAGATCTAAAGATCCCGTCGACGCATCAGCGCCGGGCGAGGAAATAGAGACAAACCCAAATGAAGATCCACTACACCGGAAAACTCGAACCGCTAACCAAAGAACAGCAAAAAAACCTGGACGCGCACTTTGCCGCGCTGAGCAAGCTGGTTGACCGCAAGGGCGAGCGCGAAGCCCACGTGATGCTGACGACCGAGCGGCACAGCCGCAAGGCGGAGGTGACGATGAATCACTACGGTAAGCAGGCCTGCGGCACCGCGACCCACAAGGATCAGTTTTTGGCGCTGCTAGCCGCCATCGGAAAACTGGACAAGCAGATGCACAAGCTGCGGGACAAGTGGACGGATGCCAAGCGTCATGGCGACGCGTTGAACGGCAAGAAGGCTCCCGTGCCGGTGTTGGAGGCTGATGGGGCGAAGCCGGCGAAAGCTGTGAAGGCGGCGAAAAAGGCATCGGCATCCGGCCCGGCCAAGGTGCAGCGCAGCGCCAAGCCGTTGTCGCTGGAAGAGGCGCCGATGGTCTTTAAAGCGGACTCACACTACCTTGTGTTTGAAGAGGCGGGCAGCGGACAGATCTACGTGCTTGCGCGCCGCGCTGACGGCGGGCTGGATCTGATTGAAGCCGTCTAACAATTTATGCAGCCTAGTGCCCGTCCGTCTGAACTTGTGATCATTACCGGCCTTAGCGGGTCGGGCAAAGGCACTGTGCTCAAGTGCTTTGAGGATATGGGTTATTACGCGGTGGATAATCTGCCGCTGGACCTGTTTCCCAAGTTTGCGGAGCTGACCAAAGACGCGCCCAATATTCGCCGCGCGGCACTGGTGGTGGACGTGCGCGAGGGCGAGTCGCTGTTGCGGTTTCCGGCGCTGTATCGCGAGGTCTCGGCCAAAGTGCCTACCAAGATGATCTTTCTTGAGGCAGACGACACGGCGCTGGTGCGGCGCTTTTCCGAGACCCGCCGCCCGCATCCGCTGGGGCAGAGCCGGTCTGTCTTGAAGAACGTGCAGGCCGAGCGCACGATGCTGGACGAGATCCGAAGCTTGGCCACGATGTCGGTGAATACGTCCAAGTTCAATGTGCACGAGCTGCGGGCTTTGATCGAAGAGAAGTTCCTGGTCGAGAGCAGGGAAAGCCGGATCTCGATTCATGTGTCGAGCTTTGGGTTTCGGCAGGGGATTCAACAGGACGCCGATCTTGTGTTTGACGTGCGATTTTTGCCGAACCCGAACTACATACCGGAATTTAAACCGCTGACCGGCAAGCACCCCAGTGTGGCTCGATACATCCGGAGTTTCCCGCAGACGCAGGAGTTTTTGAAGCGTGTCACCGACATGCTGGAATACCTATTGCCGCATTACCTGAAGGAAGGCAAGAGCTACCTGACGATTGCGTTTGGCTGCACCGGCGGGCAGCATCGCAGCGTGATGATCGCCGAGGAAGTGACCAAGCGACTGAAGCGACTGGGTTATCCGATTAAGGTGAACCATCGCGACGCGGCCAACAAGTCCGGCAAGAAGCGTGGGTAGGCAGCTCTACCTGTTGTTTGCCGTGGTGCTGGCGGTGCGCCTCACCAATCTGCGGATCCTTTGGATTGAAGAGGCGTATCCGATGACGGCGGCGATCCAGATGTTGCAGGGGCGCTTGCCCTATGTGGATTTCTGGTTCGACAAGCCGCCTTTGAGCGCGGCATTTTACTTGTTGTGGGGGGCGAGCCCGGGCTGGGTTTTGAGGCTTGCGGGAGCCTTGTACGTTACACTCTGCGCGTGGCTAGCGTCGCGGCTGGGGGGGCGTTACGCGGCTTGGCTGTTGGCCATCTATCTGAGCTTTGGGATCCCGTCGGCGGTAATGGCGTTGGCACCGGATTTGCTGCTGGTTGCGCCGCATCTGGCGGCGGTGTGGCTGGCGCAGACTGGGAGGCCGTGGCTGGCCGGGCTGATGAGCGGCGTCGCGTTGTTGGCTCATACGAAGGGTTTGATTGTGTTGGCGGCGGCGTTGCTGTGGTCTCCAAGCTGGCGGACCTTGGCGGGGTTTGCGGCGTTGTTGCCGCTGCAGGCCGTGATGGGGCAGGCTTACTGGCAGCAGGTTTGGTGGTGGGGGCGGGTGTATTCCTCGACCACTTTCGTCGTCAATCCGCTGCTTGAGTTTGTGCGGCGCACGGGCAATTGGATTGGGTTTCAATCGGCGGCGGTGGTGGCGGCTTTCCTAGGCTATCGCCAGATCGATTGGCGGCATTGGGCTTGGTTGGGGTTGTCGCTGGCGAGTGTCGCGATGGGGTTGCGGTTCTTTCCGCGTTACTACTTCTTTTTGCTGGTGCCTGTGGTGGTGCTGGCTGGGCGGGCGCTGGAAGGGATGCCGCGCAATTGGCGGATTGCGGTGATGGCGCTGACGCTGATTCCGGTTGCCCGGTTTGCTCCGCGCGATGTGCAGCTTGCGCTGGGGAATGAGCGCTGGGACGATCTGGCGCTGTTTCACGATAGCCGGGAGATCGCGAAGATCATTCAGGAGCGCGCTTCGGCCAAGGATACGATTTTCGTTTGGGGATACCGCCCGGACATTGACGCGCTGACACGGCTGCGGGGCGGGACGCCTTATCTGGAGAGCCAGCCGTTGGACTGCGTTTTTGCCGATCGCCATTTGCGGGAGTTGAAGACGATGCCGAACTTGGGATGCGAGGATCGGTTGAAGCGGTTGCGCGAGTATGAGCCGAATTGGCTGGTGGATGGGTTGGGGCCGTCGAACCCGAGGTTGCGGCTGGAGGCTTATTACCCGTTGCAGGGTTATGAGTTGATCGCCAGGACGCCGAGCGCTTATCTGTATCGGCTGGTGCTGCCGCAGAATCGCAATTTGGACGCGCGGGTTCGGTAGAATTTGAGCATGGCGTTCACTATCGACGAAGCCTTTCTGCCGGCGACGCTTACCGCGCCTCCGATGACGGATGAGCAGTTCGCCGAGTTCTGCGCCGAACATCCCGACTTGTTCTTTGAAGTCACCGCCGAAGGCATAATCATCGTGTCGCCCCCCAATTACTCGCTCACTGGAACGCGGAACTCCAAAATTACCAAGCAGCTCGAAACCTGGGCCGAGGTGGATGCGCGGGGGGCCACTAGCGATTCCTCCACTGGGTTCGTACTCCCATCCGGTGCACGCCGTTCGCCCGATGCAGCCTGGACTTCAAACGCCAAGCTTGATTTGCTCAGTGCCGAGAGCTTAGAGGGCTATTGGCACCTCTGCCCCGATTTTGTAATCGAACTCAAATCCAAGACCGACCGTATCCGCACGCTCCGCGAGAAGATGCAGGAGTGGATCGCTAACGGCGCGAGCCTTGCGTGGCTGATTGATCCCGAGACGGAGAGCGTCGAAGTTTACCGCCCGGATCAGGAGCCGGAGATGTTTTTGAAAGTCGACGCGGTGGTGGGCGAGGGCCCTGTGGATGGCTTTACTCTCGATCTCAAACCCGTTTGGCATCCCTTGGCGCGCTAGCGAGCATTACGATCCGCGTTGCCGCGTTCCCCGGCAAAATGCTAAAGTCGCCGCATGCGTGTTTTGCTTGTTTGCCTGATTTCTTGCGCCGTTCTCGGCCAAGACGCCAAAGCGCCGATTGACCGCTTCTTTGAGCGCTTTATGGTGGACTGGAGCCGGTTGGACCCGGATGCCGCCACGCGTCTGAGAGTTCTGACTCCAGAAGAGCAGACCAAGGCCGCGCGCACTTTAACCTCCGTTTCCGCCCAAGCCAATTCCAAGCGCTTCGACTTTCTCGACCGCGCCTTAGACGAGCTGCATGGCTTCGATCGCAAATCTCTCAGCCATTCTCAGCGCGTATCCTATGACATTCTCGATTGGAATTTGTCCGAAATCAAAGCTTCGCGCGAGGTGCTGTTTGTACGCTACCCGATGAACCAGATGATGGGCGACCAGATTGGGTTGATCGGCGCGCTGACCGAGGGCGTGACGATCGCCTCCAAGGCCGATGCCGAGAATCACCTGGCACGGCTGGCGGCTGTGGGTAAGCGTGCCGACGAGTGGATCGCGGGCATCCGCGCCGCGCAGGCAAAGGGGGTTGTCCCACCTTCATTCATTCTCGAGCGCACCGTAAACCAGTTGCAGAGTTTTGCCGACCCCGCGCCGGCTTCGAACCTGTTCGTAACGTCGTTTACCGAACGGCTTGCGCAGCTCATGACTCTTCCTGCGGAAGATCGCTCACGACTTGAGGCCGAAGCGGCCCGGATTGTTGGCGAGGTGGTGTATCCGGCCTGGAAACGGATCGTCGACACCTTGCAGGCGCAGCGCGCCAAAGCAACCGTGGACGCTGGCTACTGGAAGCAGCCGCAAGGCGCAAAAGCCTATGCCGCCGCACTGCGCTGGTACACCACCACGGACATGACCCCTGACCAGATCCACGATCTAGGGCTGAAGCAAGTCGAGCGCTTTGAGAAGGAGCTTGACGTCGTCTTAGAGCGCCAGGGCCTGACGAAAGGTAGTGTCGCCGAGCGCTATCGTCAACTGGAGACCAAGCCGGGCGTCGCCTACGAGGATTCGCCGAAGGTTCGTGAGGCGGTGCTGGCCGACGCCACAAGCTACATCGCGCAATCGGAAGCACGAATGGAAGAGGCCTTCCGGCTACCGGCGCGTTACCCGGTGGTGGTGCGCCGCACGCCGCTGTTTCGCGAGGCGAGCTCCGCCGCCCAGTACGTTGCGCCGCCAGTGGGTTCCACCCAGTCGGGAATCTTCTATATGCCGATGACGGGGCCCACCTTTAGCCGTCTTGGCATGAGGACGCTGGCCATCATGAGGCCGTGCCGGGGCATCACTTTCAGGGTCTGTATCGATCGCAACAGAAGAACGTGCCGCGATTCAGGACCGTGGCCTGGGGCAACATCGAGGGGCGCGGGTTTGGTTTCATCTCTGCCTATGGCGAGGGCTGGGGCCTCTATGCCGAGACCTTGGCCAAGGAGTTGGGTCTGTTTGAGGGGGACGATGTGGGCTTAAGCGGCTATCTGGCATCGGAGTTGTTTCGCGCCGCGCGGCTTGTTGTGGATACGGGGATTCACTCCAAGCGCTGGACGCGCGATCAGGCCATCGCGTACTTGAAGGCGCGCGAGGTGCGCTCTGGGATGGCCGAGCCGGAAGTGGAGCGCTATGTCGTGATGCCGGGCCAAGCTTGCAGCTATATGATCGGCGAGATCAAGATTCTTGAACTGCGCGAGCGGGCACGCAAGGCGCTGGGTGCCAAGTTCAACTTGAAGGATTTCCACGACGCCATTCTGAACGATGGCGCCGTGCCGTTGCAGGTGTTGGACGGGCTGGTGGATGAGTACATCGCCAGCCGCCGATAGTTATTGCGCGAAGCAGTAGAAGAGGCCGGCGCCGCCGGTGGCCACCAGGTTGGCTTGGCTGCAACCGCGCGAAGGATGGACGGAATTCCAGGACGTGTTACCGCCGCCAGTGCGGTCGTGATGGCCGACTTGCGCTACACCGTCGCCGTCACTGGTCCAGTTTTTGCAGGTGTGATCGGCACCGTCAGAGTAGGCGCGGCCGTCGGGCATGGAGCCGGTGAGTACGTCGTGCTGATTGGGCGTGTCGCCGCCGCCGTTGATGCGCGCGCCTTTTTCGGTCAGCGCGGTGAGCTTCTGGAGGTTGTTGCCGAGGCGGGCTTGATCGAGAGTGTCGCCGTGCAGGTCGGCGAGGTTTTTGGCGACTACCGCGCCGGCCGAGTTGTGCCAGGGGCCTTGGCCGATGCGGTCGCGGGCGTTAACGGCGGGCTTGCCGTCGGCGGTGTTTGTGCTGAGATAGGCGTGCCAGGTTTTGAGTTCAGAGCCGGCTGCGGCCGCCAGTTTCTGGCAATGCGCGTCGGCACTGGCGAGACCGCCGAGGTTGGCGCCTTTGCCAGAGCCTTCGCTGGTTAGGAAGAAGCTCATGGGCGGCTTGGGCGGGGTCTTGGGCTGCGGGGCTTGTGCGTAGGCGGCGGACAGCGCCAGGGTAAAGGTCAGGATCGTTTTCATCACGGCAATTCTATACGAAGTTTGCGTGGCGTGATAGCCTGACGGGCAGATGCGCCTGCTGCTGCTTGCTCCGTTTGCCATTGCGCTAGCGCAACCGCCGCAGATCCGCGTGGACACCGGGGCGGACCGGCACGCGATCAGCAAACTGATCTACGGCATCAACGAAATGGGCGACGCCGATTCCAGCGGAAGGGACCAGAGCCTGCTGGGGCGGGTGCCTTTCACCGCGCGCCGTTGGGGCGGCGATAACTCCGTTGCCTATAACTGGAAGCTGGATGCCGACAACACTGCTGGCAATTGGTTCTTCGAAACCTTTCCCAAAACGAAGTTGAAGCCCGCCATCGCTGACGATCTTGGGCTGCCCGCGGGCACCAGCTTTGAGCAGTGGGTGGCGCGCAATCAGAAGGCCGGCGTTAAGTCGTTGGCCACCGTGCCGATTATCGGCTGGACGGTGAACTCAAATCGCGCCAAGGACTGCGCCTTTAGCGTGCGCAAGTATGGTCCGCAGAAGCAGACCGACGTCTATGCGCCCGATTGCGGCACCGGCGTCAAGACCGACGGCAAGACGAACGTGGTCAACGACCCGAACGACGTCTATATGGAGGTTGGACCGGACTTTGCGCAGGAGTGGGTGGCGACGATTGCGGCTCGTTATGGGTCCACCGACAAGGGTGGCGTTTTCCTCTGGGAGTTGGATAACGAACCCACCTGGTGGCACGCGGTGCATCGCGACATCCATCCGCAGTTTGCGACGTTTGCCGAAGTGCTGGACCGGAATATCCGCTGGGCCAAGGCGATCAAGGCGGCAGACCCGACGGCGCTGGTGGGCGGGGCGACGCCCCCGGGGTGGGAGAGTTACTTCTACTCTGCGGCCGATCTCTACGCGGGCTGGGGCACCGGGCCCGACTACAAATACTGGAACAATCCAAGCGACTGCAAGGCCAGCAACGCCGATGGATCCTGCGATGGGTTCCTTCCCTGGTATTTGCGCAAGATGCGCGAGCAGGAGGAGCAGGGCGGCGTACGGTTGATGGACTATCTCGACATTCACGCCTATGTGGGCCCCGATGGATTGCCGGAGGCTTACCAAGCCGCCAAGCCCGAGGTGGAGAAGCTGCGGATGACTTCGACGCGGATCTTCTGGGACCCGGACTATATGCCCGCGCGCGAGGACATGCGCGGCATGAATCGGAAGTGGGGCACGGGTACGCCGCAGATTGTGCCGCGGATGAAGAAGTGGATCGGCGCCAACTATCCGGGCACGAAGCTGGCCATCACCGAATACAACTGGGGTGCTCTGGACAAGATGACGGGGGCGATTGCACAGGCCGATTTACTTGGCATCTTTGGGCGCGAGGGTGTGGATTTGGCGACGATTTGGGCAAGCGTGCCGCCGGCGAGCCCGGCGGCTTTTGCGTGGAGGATGTTTCTCGACTATGACGGGCAGGGGACGGGCTTTGGCACGGTTAGCGTTCAAGGTACGACGACGGACGCCGACACTGTGTCTGTGTTTGCGTCCGAGAACGAGACTGGCACGGTGACCGTGCTGTTGTTGAACAAGTCGCGCGAGGACATCGAAGTACCGTTTGAGGCACCGGGTCTGGAAAGCCGCCCGATCCGCGTGTGGCGCTATAGCGATGCGAACTTGAAACAGATCACGCAGGGCGACGATGTGAACTGGGGCGAGGACCAGCGCGCGAAGATCGCGCTGCCGGCGCTATCCATGACCATGCTGGTGCTGCCCAACTAGCGCGCGGGGGCCGCGAGGTAAGTAGCCGTGTCTTTGGCCGCCTTTGTCTCGAAGCCGGGCTTTTGCAAGAAGCCGAGATCGCGGAACCAGTCGATGAAACGGTATTGCCAGGTGCCGAAGGGCATGTTGGAGCGATCCGTGAGGCCGCCACTCATGCGCGTGCCGTCGCTCAAGGGGTCGCCGGGGTGGCGACCGTTGCCATAGAGGTGCATCTCGATGTTGGGAAGGCCAATCGCGAGCATAGCGTTGTAATACTCCATGGCCCAGATGGCATGGCCGCGGTCGCCGGAGCCGCCACATACGATGAAGGCGGGCGGGGTGTTGCGCGGGATGGGCGGCGCGGTGCGATTGCGGGCAAAGGGCGTGGGGCCGGGGTAGATGATACCGACAAAATCCGGGCGCGAGGAGATGCCCGAGAGCGGGTCCGAGGGGTCGCTGTTCTTTTTATCGAAATCCTCAAATAGAACGGCAGAGGGGGATGAGAGCTCGGCACCGGCCGAGAAGCCCATGATGCCGATTTTGTTGGGGTCGATGTTCCACTCTTTGGCGTAGGCGCGTACCATGCGGATCGCCTGTTGGGCGTCGTAGACGGCATCGGTCTGGGCGTTGTAGCCATCCTTGCGCAGGCGGTTGCGCAGGATGATCGTGTTGATGCCGTAGTTGTAGAAGAAGGGCACGAAGTCCGCGCTCTCGCCGCCGACGTTGAGCGTATTGTGGCCGCCGCCGGCGACAACGATCACGGCCGCGCCACTGTTGATGCCCCGCTCCACCATGTGCACCTCAATTGAAGGGTTGTGGATGTTGACGATGCTGCTGATGCGCCCAGGCACGGCTTGGCTCATGTTGTAGACCTCGGGCTCGCGCACCTTTTCGGCCTTGAGATAGGGCGAGCCAGCGGGGTAGAGCGGCACGACAATGCCACCGGGAAGGATGGCGCGCGGAGCATAGGGGCCGTCGGTAGCGGGGCCGGGAGAGGGAATGGCGAGGGGCGCGGGAAGGGGCGGCAGAGGCGCTTTTTGCGCCAGAAGCAGGAGGGAAATCAAAAACGGAGCCATGTTAGTGGACTATATCATCGTTCACTAACATGGCCCCGCTCTTCTCGAACGAGTAGAGACTAAGTTATTCGCCCACGTAGGCGATGCAGTCAATCTCCACTTTCATGGTTGGGTTGGCGAACTTACAACCGATGGTTGTGCGCGCCGGACGGTCTTTGCCGAAGAACGAAACGTAGACCTCGTTCATTTGTGCGAAGTCCGCCTCGTTGGCGAGATAAACGTTGACCTTGACGACATTGTCGAGCGAAGCGCCTGAACCTTCAAGAATCCGTTGCATGTTGCCCAACGTGACGCGGGTTTCATGTTGGATGTCTCCGTAGCTCATCTCGCCGCTAGCCGCGTCCATGGGGATCTGGCCGGAGACGAAGATGAAGCCCCCGGCCTTGACGGCCGGGGAGTAGGGATTCTTGGGCGTGGGCACGCCGGGTGGAAACAGACGCTCGATCATACTATTCGTCGGTCTTCCGTTTGCGGCTGCGGGTTACGGTGCTGGCGGCCTTCTTGGGAGCGGCGCTGGTCTTGCGAGGAGCGCGCGCGGTGCGTGTGGCCTTCTTGGGGGCGACGGGCGGAGGGTTGGGCTCGGCGATGCTGGGCTGGCCTTCGACATAAGGCTGCACTTCATCGTATTCGCTGTAGAACTCCTCCTCCTTTTTCACGCGCGGGGCGGGAGGCGGGAAGAATTCGCGGCCCAAATAGACGATCAAGCCGCGTTCGTCGTCGCGCTTGAGCTTGACGACGCCCTTGTTCTGGGAGAACTCGAGGAACTCCTTGAAGCCAGGGAAGCCGAAGCCGTGGGCGTTGAACGAAGGGTGCTCGGCGGCGATCCACTGAGCGAGATCGCCCGGTTCGACGCCGTCGCCCATTTCCATCTCATAGCGGTGCGCCTCAAGGGCGTCGCGCAGCAGCGGAAGGGCTTCGATCGGTTCGGGCAGCGGACGGGCATTGGCCCCGCCGCGGCGTTCGATCGTCAGTTTTCCGCCGGTGCCGTGGACATCGATGAGCTCGGCCTTGGCCAACTTGTCGATGAAATCGCTGAAGCTGCTGGAGCCGAAACCACGCTCGTGGAAGGTGGGATCCAACTGCATCATCGTGCTCTTGAGCAGGCCCAATTGAGCCTGCACACCGCGGCGCTCCAGGGTCTGCAAAGAACGCTCAACGAGCGGAAGCGCGGCCTGGATCTCCTGCGTGACGCGGGGTTCGTTGGACTGATGAGGTTGTTGGCGTTGTCCTTCTGGACGGTCGGCGCGATCACGGGGGCCGCGATCGGGTCGCTCGGAAGCGACGATCGGGCCACGGTCGGCACCGCCGCGCTCGTCGCGACGACGGTCGCGGCGTTCCCAGCGACTTTCGCGTCCCTGGGGACGGTCGCCCTGCGGTCGGTCGCTCTGGATGCGGTCGCCGAGAATTGGCCGGGATTCGCTGGGAGGCGGCACTTCGATCGGTCCGCGATCGGCGACGCGTTCGCCGGATAGACGTTCGCCCGAGAGGCGCTCGCCGGGCAAACGGTCCAGCGGAGGACGATCCATGCGCTCGGCAACCCGTTCGACGGGACGATCCGCTTCGCGTTCTACGGGGTGGTCGTCACGATCACGGTCACGATCAGACCGATCGGTACGATCGCGATCGCCGCGATCTCTGCCGCGTCCACCGCGCTCACCGCGCTCACGTTCCCAGCGGCCTTGCGGCTGCTCGGCGCGGGACATCGAATCGGCTAATTCGCGCTTGAGGCGTTCGAGTGCGGGGCCGTTTTCGCCGCCGTCCTGCCGCGCCGCGCGGTCCATCATCAGGTTTTCGTAAGCCACAAATTCGTGGCAGTTGGACTGGAGGATGTTTGAAGTGAAGGCTTTGCCGCCCACCACAAACACGGTCTTGCCGTATTCCTTCAGCTTGTTTACGAGGGGGATGAAATCGCTGTCGCCGCTGATGATGGCAAATGCGTTGACATGAGTGTGGGTGAAGGCCATCTCAAGCGCGTCCAGCGCAAGGTTGATGTCTCCCCCATTCTTGTCACCGCGCGGGCTGGGCATACGCTGCACCATCTGCACGGCGTTTTCAGCCATCTGTCTTGCGGCGCCTTCCTGGCGTCCCCAGTTTGCGTAGGCGAACTTCGCAACGATGTCGCCCCGCTCTTTCAATGCGTCTAGACAAAGAGAAACGTCGAATTCGCGACGTACCGTTGTCTTCAAACCAATTTCGATGTTGTCGTAATCGACAAACACCGCAATGTTGAGTTTATCTATGAGAGGCATTCAGCTCCTCTGAGTTTCAAATAGCGTTAGGCGGGGACCTTTGCCGCGCCGCGGATAAAATTCACTACAGACTCCAGTGAACTCCCCGGCTGGAAAACAGCCGCCACACCCAACTTCTTGAGTTGCTGGACGTCATCTTCTGGGATGATCCCGCCCACCACTACAAGCACGTCCGCCATATCCCGCTCTCGCAAGAGATCGAGCACCTTAGGCACGATTGCCATGTGCGCGCCGGATAAGATCGACAACCCAATGACTTGGACATCTTCGTCCAGGGCGGCATTGACAACCATCTCAGGCGTCTGACGCAAACCGGTATAGATAACTTCCATGCCAGCGTCGCGTAGAGCTCTAGCGATTACCTTGGCCCCGCGGTCATGACCGTCGAGTCCCGGCTTCGCCACCAATACGCGTATGCGGTTAAAGGACAGACGCCTTCAGTATAGTGCTTTGTCGAGGCGCGTGCGCGGGGGCATCCCACACTAAACTCAAAGCAGTGATCCGCATCGCATTGTTCCCTCTGAGTCTGCTTCTGTTTTCGCAGGCGAATCCGTATCCGGCTTGGGTGCCAATCGGCCCGTGGGGCGGAGCGGCGCGAATGATTCGCTTGGACGCGCGACAACCAAGCACGATGATGGCGGTGGCAATGCGTGGCACTGGAGTGTTTCGCAGCCGCGACGGAGCCGCCACTTGGAGCGCATTGCCGGGCTTTCCAGATCTGGCCAACGCGCGGCTCGATACGGCTTTGATCGTACATGCGCCCAAGACGCGCTGGCTAGTGGGCGCGGCCCCGGGTGGGCTGTGGCGATCGCTCGATGAAGGCGAAACGTGGGCGCGCGTGGCGGGGACCGAAGGGCTGTCGGTGTTCGCTCTGGCCGCTTGGCCCAAGGACGAGCGCGTGCTGGCCGCCGGCACCGACCAGGGCGTGTGGATCTCCAATGATGGAGGCGACACATGGCGGCGCGTCAGTCCCAAGACCAACGCCGACATGAGCGCCATCGTCTCTGTCGCTTTCGATCCGGCCAAGGCCGGCGCTATTTACGCCGGCACGCCACATCTGCCCTGGAAAACGATAAATGGCGGCGAGACCTGGACCAAAGCGCATACAGGCATGTTTGACGACTCCGACATTTTTTCAATCGCCGTCGATCCCACCCGCCAGGGCCGTGTGTTTGCCAGCGCGTGCAGTGGCATTTATTGTTCGATCAACGCAGGTGCCGCGTGGCGCAGGGTTCAAGGCATCCCTGGCACCAATCGCCGCACCTATGTCGTCGCCCAGAGCCCGCACCATCCGGATTTGTTGTTCGCCGGGACCAGCGCTGGCATGTGGACCTCACGCGATGGCGGAATGGCTTGGAAGAAGCTGAACGATCTGGTGGCCACCAGCATCGCTTTCCACCCCGTTGAGGCCTCGACGTTTTATGTCTCCACCGAGCGCCACGGACTGGCGCGAACCCGAGACGAGGGCGCGACTTTTGAATTTGTGAATCAAGGTTTTGTAAGCCGAAGCCTGTTGGCGATCGAGGGAGATGAGACAAAGCTTTACGCTGTGGCCCGTTATGAAGGAAGCGCAGGTGGCGTATATCGCAAGAGTTCGACCGACGGACCTTGGGAAACGGTGGACACCGGAAAAAACTTCGACCGCTTTGAAGTAGAGCGGGAGCGACTAGTGGCGCGCGACGAAGAGGGCCAGTGGATGGAGAGCCGGGACCATGCAAACACCTGGGGCCCGACAAGCGCGCCGCGCGGCGGCGACGGACAGGGAGACTGGTTTGAGACTCGAAAAAATCCTTTTGAGCCCAACCAGCAACTCAGGGCCTCGCGCGAGGGATTGAGCAAGTCCTCAGACGGAGGAAAGACCTGGCGCAAGGTGGAAAATGGTCTGGGGCCGGAATGGATCGGCAGTATTGTCTTTCATCCGAAACGGAAGGGGCTCTGCTTTGCTCTAAGGGGACAGAGAGTTTTTTGGTCCCGCGACGCGGGCGAGACTTGGTATTGGCTTCCGGCGCAGGAAAGAGCAGATGTCTCTTTCCGGTCGATCCGAATCGTACCGGCCTTCCCTTCGCTGTTGTTCGCAGTTAGCGACACGCGGGGCTTGTATGTAGTCAAGCTGGATGAAAATCCGTTAGAATGAAACAGTTAGGGATTCCCATCTTATGAAATTGAACAACTTCGCATTTGCGAGCGCCCTTGCGCTGGCTGGCGTGCTGGCTTTGCCCGCCCAGACAAGCTCCACGTCTTCGGCTAAGAAGAACAGCAGCCCCAGCGGAGGCGATCTATTTGAACTGAATCTGTTTGGCGGCGCCAACTTCCCCAAGGCTCAGTCGCAGTCGCCCGAGCAACGCATGGTCAATGGCGGCGTCACCGGGTTCCGCGTCGTGGAAAACATCTGGAACTACGTCAGCTTGGAGCAGACTGGCACCGTTCATGGTGTTCAGAACATCCAGTGGACCGTGCCTGGCGTGGGCAATAAGTATTCCCTAGGCGCGCGCTTGCGCCAGTTTCAGTTCAACCCCGTGTTGCACTTCACGCCCCGTGAGGCGCGCATCCGTCCGTTTGTGACGATGGGTTTTGGATTCGACTTTTTCGGTGTCACTGACGCCGCCCGCCGCGAGGTTGGCACTGGCGTTTTTACTCCCTTCAAACAGGCGCTGACATTGGAATCGCAATTTAAGCCAGCTTTCAACTATGGCGGCGGCGTGAAAGCGAAGCTTACCGATCGTGTCGGTCTCCGTTTTGACATGCGCGGTTTTGTGACGGGTTCGCCGGACTTTGGCGTGTCCCCCTCAGGCCCGGCCAACGCGATCCTCTACACTCGCACCACACCGCTCAATTCGCTGCAGACCACTGGCGGCGTCACACTTTACCTGGGCGCGATCGACAATGGCCCGGTGTGCGGCTTCAGCGTCGGCTCGATCGATCCTTCGAGCAAGACCGTTTGGCGTGGCGAAAGCGCCAGTTACACATTGCCGGTCACCAATGACTGCATGGGCGTCGCGCCCAAGTACAAGTGGACCGTCGACGGCACCCCTGTTACGGGCGACAACATGATCGCCTTGAAGGACCTTGCCATCGGAGAACACGCCATCAAGGCGGTGGTGGAAGCCGATACATCCAAGGTGGTTGACCGCCGCACCAAGAGCTTTTTGAAGAAGATGCCGATTGCGGCCGCAGAACGAACCGCAACCCTCACCGTCAAGCCTTCCAAGATTGAGTTGGTGAGCGTGACGATGGATCCGGCGACGCTGAATCTGAATGGAAGCTCCCGCGTAACCTCCGTGATCAACTACGACGGCCCCGCCGCAGGCGAAACGATCGAGATGACCTATCAGGTGACCGACGGCGTTCTGTCCCCCACCAACCCCGGCAACGGCGGCATGGTCAGCAATGGCGGCAAGACGCTTGTCCAGAAGGCTGCGCTCAAGCCCGGTAACAATAACGATTCGGTGTTCTACCGCTCTGAGGGCATGTCGCTTCAGCCGGGTGGCCCGTCAAAGACGATCACCGTGACCGCCGCCGGTGCCAATCAGACCAAGTCTGCCACGGCGTCGATCCTGGCCCCGCCCGCGCCGCCCCCGGTGGTGACGCAGGCCGCGCCGCCCAAGCCACAGCCGATGCAGTTGGACGACGTCGTGTTTGCCAAGGGTAGCGCGCGCACCAACAACTGCGGCAAGCGCATCCTCGATCAGGCCTTTGAGAAGGCCGCCTCAATGGGCGACTACGACGTGCTACTGGTTGGGCACTTTGACGCCGTTGAGAAGAACATCAAGATCCGCGACCTCAAGGCAAAGAAGAATCGTAGCCTTGACGAAGAGCGCGTACTTCAGGTGGCCGCAGTGCTTAGCGGCGGGACCGAACCCTGCAAGCGCCTCGAACTGAGCCGCATCAAGGTTGCCTACGTCGGCGCCGAGCAGCTCTCGCCCTTCAAAACTTCGCTTTGCGAAGCCACTGTGAAGGAACTGGCCAAGAGCAAGATCAACGCCAAAGACGGCAGCGTCAAGAACCGTCGCGTCGAGATCTGGCTGGTGCCCAAGGCTGGCCCGATGCCGAACGGAATCGGCGGGATCATGGACGCTCCGGCTTCCGAGATCCAGGTTAAGGGCTGCCCCAAGTAAGAGCGGCAAACTCTGATGAGCGATGCTTTTAACGAGCCCCGGCTCGCCCTAAACCGGATCTATACCAAGACCGGCGACAAGGGCGAGACGGGGTTGGTGGGCGGCCAGCGGGTGGCCAAAGACGCTCTCCGCATTGAAGTTTACGGTACGGTGGACGAGCTCAACTCTTTTGTTGGGCTCGCTCGCGTTTCGGCTCACGACCACGGGTTAAGTGAGTTCGAGAGCCTCCTCGAACGCATTCAGCACGAACTGTTTAATCTGGGTTCGGTGTTGGCGACACTGACGGGAGATTTGCATCCGCAACAACCTCGAATCACGCCGGAAACCATCGCGAGGCTGGAGCAGGACATCGACATCTACAATGCCCCGCTGCCGGCGTTGCGCAGTTTTGTGCTCCCGGGTGGGTCTCGCATCTGCGCCGAACTTCACGTGGCGCGCACAGTGTGCCGCCGTGCCGAACGCATGCTGGTGACGCTGAGCCGGGAAGAGGACGTGCCTCGCGACGCGATGTTATACCTGAATCGATTGAGCGACGCGTTATTCGTTTGGAGCCGCTGGGTGAATCACGAACTGGGCGTGCCAGAAGCGCTGTGGCAGCCCAACCAGGCGGCTCGCTAAGCCTTTTTCTCTTTCAGCTCGATACGGAACGAGTTCATCTTCATGAACAACTCCTGGGCATGATCGCGGTTGATCCCGAGCAACTGGAAGAGCGGCTTGCGGTCTTCCAGAATGAGTTTCAGGTCAATGGACTTCATGCCGTCATGGATGTTGGCGTCCCGAAACGAATCGAGAGGGAACTCGCACTTGTCCCCTTTGCATGTGTAGATCAAACGGGATTTCGTTAGTAGCAACCAACCGACCGTTTTGCGAAAACCAGGCACATCGGCGGCGGCTACCGCCGGGAATCCGAATACAAGCGTTTCGCCGGCCAACGCCTCTTCGATTCTAACTTGCGCATCCTCAGGAATCTCCTCAATGCCCCGGTAGAAAGCAATGGTGTTGGTGAAGCTGTGCTGGTAGTTTGCCAGAAGCGTCCTGAGCTTGAGAAAGCCGAAATACAGGACCAGCAGCGTTAAGGCTACGGAGACGATTACGCCGATGTACAACAGCGTGCGGTACTCAACCCAAACCGTTAAGGGGTCCAGGCCGATCAGTGAGACGTTCTCAACCCAGTCGGGGTATTCGTTCATTTTCGATAGCGGCTACTTCTTGCGGCGAGCTACAAGTTTGACACGGCGCGGGCGCAGTTGGGCG
>JANXUM010000403.1 GCA_025356215.1 Bryobacter sp.
CAGCAGTTGCTGGACAACCGGCGCTTCAACATGGAACAGAGCATGCACCTGATCAAGCAAACGCTGAACGCGCTGAACTGCGCTCATGCCAGCGGCGTTGTGCATCGCGATGTGTCGACGGCGAACATGATCGTAAATAAGGCCGGGCAATTGAAGCTGACCGATTTTGGTTTGGCCAAGGGCGCGGCGGATTTGAGCATCACGGATTCCAGTGGGATGATCGGGTCGCCGTATTACATATCGCCGGAGCAAGTGCGCGGGAGCGTGGCGGCGGATCAACGAAGCGACATTTACTCGACGGGCGTGGTGTTGTACGAATTGTTGACGGGGACGCGGCCATTTGAGGGCGATTCGACTTTCCTGCTGATGCAGGCGCACGTGCAGCAGGAGCCGCAGCCGCCGATCGAGCGGAACGCGGCGATTCCCCGCTTTATCAATGACGCGATCTTGAAAGCGATGGCAAAGAATCCGCAGGACCGGTTTCAGACCGCAGCGGAGTTCCTGAGCGCGGTGGACGGCCCGGCAAGCGCACCGCAGGGCCTGCCAGAGTTAGTTTTGATGGTGGCGCCGGCGGAGCCCGCGGTGACGCACTCACACGCCGCGCCATCGCATTCCTACGCCGCGCCGCTGCCGCCCGAGGGCGCTGCGGTGGCACCGAAGGGGCCAAGTGCGGCTCGGCGCGTTTGGAGCTCTCCGGCCATGGGGGCGATCCTGGGAATCGGCGTTGTAGTAGCCGCCGTTGCGCCTGTGGTGCTCTATGACTTTGAATCGGGGCGCCTGCGGTTTGGCGATGCCGCGCGGCCAGCGGCGATCGTGCCCTTGAAGAAGACGCCTCCGTCCGCAGAGCCTTTGATCCTGACGCCGGGGCCTAAAGACGTGCCGGTCTTCCCGCAAGGCGCTGGGGCGCGGGGGCTTCGGCCCGCGCTGAGTCCGCAGAGGCGATCTCCGGCGCAACCAGCGACATCCACACCCATCGTTGTTTGGGGAGAGGCTAAGCGCCCCGCAGCAACCCAGGGAGGCATCCAGGGAGGCATCCAGGGAAGCGTCCAGGGAAGCGTCCAGGGAAGCACGGCAACACCGCGCGATGAAGCGCCAGCTCCCGTTGCGCCAACCAAGTCAGTGGAGGCGGCGCCAGCCGTTCCCGGGTCCACCACGGCCCCATCGACGGCAGGGCCCGGGCAGCCGTCGCGCAAAGGCATTCTGCGGCGAATTGCGAATGGCGTGAAATCGCTCAACCCAGCGCGCAAAGATTCGCCGTCGGCAACTGAGCCTTCCGAGAAGCCCTAGCTTCCAGAGGCCACCAGCGGATGGACTTCGACTTGATTCCGGATGGGCTTGACTGTTCGTAAGTAAGCGTAAATTGCACTCAGATCCTTGTCGCGTAAGTTGCGGAAGTTGAGCCAAGGCATCAGTGTAAAGTTTGCTTGCACGGCGGCCGGCAAATTCGATTCGTTGAAGTTGGCATAGCCGCGGAACTTATCGACAAAGCGCTGCTCGTTCCAAGCCCCGATGCCCGTTTCAGTGTCAGGGCTGATGTTGGCGCTACTCACCTCGAGACCCGGAAAGCGGAAGGCGAAGCCGCCAGCGAATTCCATACCTGCGACCGGCGCGCCTTTCTCCTCGCGGGTATGGCAACCAATGCAACTGCCAATGGTCGTGAGGTACCTGCCTTGAGCAACTTTGTCGGATGGATCGGGCGCGGCGACCGGGCCAGCGAGGGGCTTCGGCACAGACTGAATGAGCAAATTGACGGGGAAGTCGATCTTGGTGGGCGGCACGGCGTTCTTGACTGGCGGCAACGTGCGCAAGTAGGCAACAAGCGCGTAGGCATCCTCGTCGGCTAATTGCGCGTATTTTTGGTAGGGCATCATCGGGAACAGGGCGCGGCCATTGCGCGAGACGCCCTCGCGGACGGCGCGGAGGATCTCGCCGTCGGTCCAAGCGCCCAGGCCGGTTTCGACGTCGCTGGTGATGTTGCGCGGATTAATTTGACCGGGGAGGCCGAGTTCCTTGGGCATCACCACTCCAACGCCGCGGCGTCCCGCGACGACCGGCATGCCGAACTTTTTGAGATCGCGTTCGGAGTGGCAGCCCTCGCAATCCATTGCGACTTCAAACAAATATTTACCGCGCTCAAGCCGGGCGGCCGTTGGCTCGATCTTTATCTTGGAAGGTGCGGCGACGGCGGGTCCGCGCGTTAGGATCCAGGTTCCGATGGCAAGCGCCGCCACTGCGGCGCCGACTACGATCAAACGTTTCATGATGTAACTATACGCGACGGCCACCCGATAAAAAGCTCAGGCGAATCTTGAATATACTAAGTGGTCAAATGACACTCGAAGATACGATGGCCGAGTTGGAGTCGCGCGGGACGGCGCAAAATCGCAAGGTTTACGCGCGGCATGGGGCGGGGGCGAAAGTGTTCGGTGTGTCGTTTGCAGATCTTGAGAAGATACGAAAATCGATCAAGACCAACCACGCTTTGGCGCTAGCTTTGTGGGACTCCGCCAACTTTGACGCGCGGAATTTGGCGACGATGATTGCGGATCCCTTGAAGATGACGGCGAAGGAGTTAGAGGCTTGGGCCAAGTCCTCAACGTCTCACACGCATCCGGGAATGATCGCGAATCACATTTTGCCAACCTCTCCTCACAGTCGGGCGAAGTTTGAAGGCTGGCTAAAGTCCAAGGACGAGCTGGTCGGTCAATTGGGATGGAACTGCGTGTCCGGGATGGCGGTGTGGGCCACCGAGTTGCCGGATGAATTTTTTGCGGGAAAGCTTGTCGAACTGGAAAACGGCATTCACACCGCGCAGAATCGCGTGAAGCACGCCCGGGTGATGTGCCTCATCTCGATTGGGCTGCGCAGCGCCAAGCTTGAGGCTCTGGCGGTGGCGGCGGCCAAGCGCATCGGGAAGGTGGATGTCGATCACGGCGACACCTCGTGCGTAACTCCGGAGCCGATCGCGTATATGGCCAAGGCGAATGCGCGCAAGGCGAAGAAGAAGGCCTAGACGGGGCGGGTGGCGCGCTCGAGCGCTTCCAGTCGGATAAATGCTTCGGAATTGTTCTGCCCGCACATGTCGTCGCTTGGCCGAAGATTGAGACAGACCGCGGGCCGATCCGGATCGCCGAAGATCAGGCAGCGGTTGTCGGCGCTCAACTGAACGCAGCGGACGTAGGCGGGCTTACCGCGCGGCATGCCCGGGATCGGCGACGAAATGGACGGCACGATGCAACACGCGCCGCAACCTGGACGGCAATCCATCTATCCGAATATACTTGCACAGGCATGCCAGCGCTCTTCCGTAACCCCACCATTGACGTTTATCGCGGCTTCGTAATGCTGTTGATGATGGCCGAAGTGCTGCGATTGCCGCGGCTGGCTAAAGAGTTTCCGGGTAACCCGGTGCTTGATTTTATTGCCTTCAACCAGTCCCATGTTGCTTGGGAAGGCTGTTCATTGCACGACATGATCCAGCCGTCATTTTCGTTCCTGGTGGGTGTCGCTTTGCCTTACGCTTTGGCCAACCGTGCCAAGCCATTTGTCAGCGTTCTGTGGCGGGGGCTAGTGCTGGTGGCGATGGGGATCTTTTTGCGATCGACGCATGCGACGCAGACCAATTTCACGTTTGAAGATACACTCACGCAAATTGGACTTGGCTATCCGTTTCTGTTTCTTCTCGCACGTGTGAAACCGAAGATGCAATGGGTGGCTTTGGGTGTTTTGTTGGCGGCGTACTGGACCGCTTGGGCGCTGTATCCGCTACCGGGACAGCCATTCGCGGCGCACTGGTGGAAGGGGGCCAATCTGGGTGTGGCGTTTGATGCCTGGTTCTTGAATCTTTTCCCGCGGGCTGTGCCGTTTGTCGCCAATGGCGGTGGCTACGGGACCCTGAGTTTTATTCCAACCCTGGGAACGATGCTGTTGGGGTTGATCGCCGGGCAATGGCTGCGCGCCGGGCGGGAATTGTCGATCTATTTCAGGACTGGCGCAGTGTTGATCGTGATCTCGTTGGCGCTCCACTTCCTGGGCGTCTGTCCGATCGTTAAGCGAATCTGGACACCGGCTTGGACGCTGTTTAGCGGGGGGCTCTGCTTGTGGTTTCTTGCGGGATTCCGCTATTTGCTGGAGATTCGCCGTTGGACGGGATGGGCCTTCCCGTTGATTGTCATCGGAACGAACTCAATGGCGGCGTATTGGATTGCGCACTTGCTGCCGGACTTCTTCGCATCGTCTCTTCGAATCCATTTGGGGCTATATTTGCCCATCGCGGCCATCGCCCCGGCGGCGGTGTTGTTTTTGGAATGGTGGCTGCTGTACTGGATGTACCGGCGGCAACTTTTCTTGAAGGTTTAGTCCGGCAATGTGGCCGCGACGCGCTTGGGATCGATCCGCGACACCGTCATCTTTGCCGGGTTCAGCAACCAAATCGAACCGAGTCCGAAGCGGACGATGCCGCCGCCTTCACCGGCGAATTGCTGAACAACCTTGTCGGTCTGCGTGTTGATCTTGGTCAGCGGATATCCGGCGGCGGTCACCCAGATGTGGCCGTCGCCGAAGGCTAGATTGCCGCTGCCGTTGGGCACGCCGGTCTCGATAGTCGCAACCACCTTAAAGGTCTTTGGGTCGATCTTGGAGATCTTGCCTTCGGCATTGCCCAGCACCCAGAGATGACCGTCTCCAAAGGCCATCGACACGGGCTCCTTCGCGGTCTCGATTCGCTTGTCCACCAGGTTGGCCCTGGGGTCAATGCGGAGGAGGCGATTCTCTTTCGGACAGGTGACCCAGAGAGCGTCTTGCTCAAACTGGATCGTGTTGCAGCTTGGGTCCAGGCGCAGCTCGCTTACAATCGAATTCGTCGCGGGGTCAACGCGGGCCAGCGTTCCTTTTTCATCGCTCAGAACCCATACGCTGTCGGCGGAGCTGGCAATGGCGAGCGTGGCTTTCCCGACGCTCACGGGCACACTCGCGGACACTTTGCCGGTGCGGGGCTCAAGACGTTCGATCGCTTGCTTCTTGCAATCCGGCACCCAAAGGTTGGCGAAGGCGTTGATCATTCCACCGCAAGGCTCGCCGAAGCCTTTCCAGGAGTCCATCGGCTTGTTGTCGCGATTGCCAATGCGCGCTAGCAAGCCCTTGTCGCGGATCTGCACCGTCGCCGCCATTCCTTCCGCAAAAAGCCACGTCGGCGCACCATCAAGGGTGACTTCAGCCTCAGCCTTCAAGTTTGAAAAGGGGATCTGGATTCCAGGCGTTTTGATGCCGGCCTTGGGGGGCCAAGCGGCCGCCTTGGCCAGCTTCTCTTTTTCTTTGGCCGCCCCAAGACAGCTCAACAGGCAGAGTGCCGCAAACAGTCGCAAATTCAATCGCATCGATACCTCACAGAATTTTCCGGGCATTTATCGGAACGATTCGCAACAGGGAGAGATCGGACAAGTGTGACCGAATCGTGAGTATAGCGTTTTGCGGCGTCGATTGACAAATCCTCACGTAACAGGCTATAACTTCAAGTACGCAGTTGCTGCAGTCGGTCGAGATCCTGTAGTCTCCCCCCGATTTCCCCGTCCGTCTTTTTTCCTAGCCTCGTGCCGCTAGTCTTCAGTCTCGCTATTCTTAGATCAGCTAATCGCGACCAAGACCCGTAAGAGCAAAGGCAAGATGTTTTCAAAATTCGCCGTTTCGGTCACCCTCATTTCAACTTCCGTCCTCGCACAGAATTCTGCTGGACCGGCCCCGAACTCCCCTGACTTCTTCGAGCTAAAAGTGCGGCCGATCCTGGTCAACAATTGCTACAGTTGCCACACCAACACCGCGATGGGTGGACTGCGGCTCGATAGCTCCGAAGCAATGCTAAAGGGGGCGCGCCGTGGTGCTGCGGTGGTCGCCGGCGATCCAGACAAGAGCCCCATGATCCTGGCGATCCGCCATAGCGACGCTGACCCGAAATTCCGAATGCCCATGGGCAACAAGCTAAAGGACGCTGAGATCGAAACCTTGACGGCTTGGGTAAAGGCCGGAGCGGTTTGGCCCAAGGCGATCCCCACCGTCTCCAAGGTGAACGGAAAGTTTGTGATCTTCCCAGAGCAAAAGAAATTCTGGTCTATGCTCCCGCTCAAGCAGCCAGAAGCGCCAGCGGTGAAAGACCCCAAGTGGGGACGCACAAATATTGATCGATTTGTGCTTGCCAAATTGGAAAAAGAAAATCTGAAACCGGTGCGCATGGCCTCCCGGACTGACTTGATCCGCCGCGCGTATCTTGACCTCACCGGATTGCCGCCTTCGTACGAAGAAATTCAGGCTTTCGTTAAGGACACTTCCTCCGACGCCTACTCGAAAGTAATCGACAAACTGCTGGCCTCGCCGCACTATGGCGAGCGTTGGGGGCGGTCATGGCTCGACGTGGCCCGCTACGGCGAGGACGACTATCGCAGTTTAGACCCCATGCGCCGGGGCTACAACCCTTATCCAAACGCGCACGTCTATCGCGATTGGGTGATTCAAGCGTTCAATGACGACATGCCCTATACGGATTTCGTTAAAGCCCAAATCGCTGGCGACCTGCTAGACGCCAAGAACCGGCACAAGACCTTGCCTGGCACCGGGTTCTTGGGGCTCGGGCCCTGGTATTACGACAACGGGTCCACCGAAGTGACTCGCGCGGACGAACGTCATGATCGCGTCGATGTCGTGACGCGCGGATTTCTGGGACTCACCGTTGCCTGCGCGCGCTGCCACGACCATAAGTACGACCCGATTCCGCAGACCGATTACTACGCGTTAGCCGGCGTTTTTGCCAACGTGACTTACGAGGAGTACCCGCTGGCTCCCAAGAGCGTGCTAGACGCGTATCACAAGATTGAAGACCAAATTGACGTCAAGCAGAAGATACTCGGCGAGATGCAGAACAATTTGGGTAAAGGGTTGTCGCAATCTCTTGTCTTTGAGGCGAGTAACTACCTTCAAGGTGTTTTTGACATCACGGGGCCCAAGAAACTGGAAATAGCCAACGTCACCGAAACGAGGAAGCTGGACTTCGAAATTCTGGAGCGCTGGGTGAAGTACATGTCCAAGCCGCAGAAGAAGTATCCCTACAAAGACGCGTGGCAGGCAATGATGAAGAAGCCCGCGCCCGCAGCACCGGAAGCCAAGAAGCTCGCGGATCAGTTCCAGGAAGACCTGGTTGCCGTTCTGTTGTCGCGTACGGAACTGGATGCCGAGAACAAGGTCATCGCCGACAAGGCGCTGCCGGGGACCAAGCCGAAAAAACGCTCAAGCAAGCCGTCGAACTTTGTGACGAACGATGACTTCTGTCCGGGCTGCGGTTTGCGGCTTAAGAACCTGAGCGATGAAGAGAATAACTTCTACACGGACATCTTCGTGCGCGAACTGACCGACAACGACGATCCAAATGCGATGGCCGAAATGGGCTTCCGCAACATGAAGCCGGGCCTGTTGTCGTTCCGTGGCTGGGCGTTGGAACGGCGGGTTGGGTCTGAGTCCCAGGCGCAACTGGCGGCAATCCGCAAAGATATTGAAGAAGCGCGCAAGAAACTGGAGCCCAGCTTCCCTTACCTACACGGAATCAAGGACAAGCCGCTTGATGAGATTTCCGAGTTGCCGCTCGCCATTCGTGGCGATCCAATGCAGAACGGCGACGAGGTGCCGAGACATTTCTTGAGCGTTCTGGCACCGGGCGACCCCGAGCCCTTCAAGGGCGGCAGTGGGCGCTTGCAGTTGGCCGAAGCGATTCTGAAGCAGCCGATTACGAACCGCGTCATTGTAAATCGAATTTGGAAGGGACATTTTGGTTCGGGCTTAGTGGATACTCCGAGTAACTTCGGCATCACCGGCGAGCGGCCGACGAATCCTGAATTGCTGGAATATCTGGCGTCCAGCTTTGCTTCGAATGGACACTCGATTAAGAAGCTGCACAAAGAGATGATGTTGAGTTCTGCCTACCAATTGGCGACTGACAACGAGGCAACAAACTTTGCGAAAGACTCGGGTAACCGTTTTTACTGGCGCTATGAAAAGAAACGTCTGGACGCCGAGCAATTGAGAGATTCGGTTCTTTACGTTTCAGGCAACCTGGAGCCGAGCCTGGGCGGGCCGTCCGGAGAACTGAAGCCCAGCTTCTTACGCCGCACGGTTTACGGGAAAGTCAGCCGGTATAAGCTCGACGAGTACCTACAGCTCTTTGACTTCCCGACTCCGGCGATTAGCGCCGAAAAACGATTTACAACCACCGTCCCGCTGCAACGGTTGTTCTTGCTGAACAGCGATTTCATGCAGTTTGAAGCCGAAGAAATCGCCAAGCGCGCAATGCCCGAGCAAGACAACCGCGCCCGTGTGAAGAAGATGTTCCAGATCATCTATGGCCGCGACGCGACTGAAGACGAGATCAAGTTGGGCATTGACTACGTCAAGAGTGAGCCGATGCTCTCCTACGAAGAACGCAAGAAGAAAGAGAAAGAAGCGCCGCCGGCGGGCGGCATGCGGCGTGGCAGAGGTCCAGGCGGACCGGGCGGGCCGGATGGTCCGGGCGGGCCGGATGGCAACGCTGGGCCCCCTCCTCTCACGGCCGGAAAGAAGGCGGACATGCCAGCGGCTGAAGGCCAGGATGCGGCTCCCGCCGCGCCTGTTGTTGCTGCCGACGCCCCTCCCGGGATGGGCATGATGGGCGGCATGTTTGGCGGAATGGGCGGGCGTCGAGGCGGTGCCGCGGAAGATAAGCCCGTCACCTACGAGCCGACGATTTGGGGACGTTACGCAAAGGTCCTGCTGAGTTCGAGCGAGTTTTTGTTCATCAACTAGAGGCACACATGTCGAAGCATAAATCCACTAACCCCACCACCCGCCGCGAGGCGCTACGCCGAGTCGGCAACGGTTTCGGAATGATGGCATTCGCTGGGATGTTGAACAACTCTTTGGCGCAGGCCGGCGCGGTTAGCGCGCCCGACGGTAGCACTGGTTACAAGCTCGATCATCCGCAAAAAGTGAAGCGCGTCATCTTTTTGTTTATGAACGGCGGGTTGTCCACCATCGACAGCTTTGACCCCAAGCCGGCACTCGAGAAATGGGACGGCAAGCCGCTGCCGGGCATCGAAGTCAAGACTGAGCGTAAAACCGGCGAGTTGATGAAGTCGCCGTTTACTTTTAAGAAGTACGGTCAGTCGGGAATGGACGTGAGCGAGCTTTGGCCCAATCTAGGTGGCGTGGCCGACGACATTTGCTGGGTTCGCTCCGTGTTTACCGAGATTCCGAATCACGAGCCGTCGTGTCTGATGATGAACACCGGCGCGAATCAGGCCGGCCGGCCTTCGCTGGGTGCCTGGATGACCTACGGCCTCGGTACCGAGAATCAGAATCTCCCGGGCTACGTGGTGTTGTGCCCCGATGTGCCCACCACCGTTGGACCCCCACTGTGGTCCAACGGCTTTCTTCCCGCAATTAATCAAGGGACCTTTATCTCTGACAAAATCCAGACCGGGAATCCGAACGGCGCCCCCGGCGAGGAAGCCGACATGCCAGCGCCCGCCGCCGAAGCGATGCCCGAGAAGGACAAAGACGGCAAAGAGATCAAGAAGGAAAAGAAGATCGTAATTGAGAAGAGCTTCGATCCGAAGAAGCTGATCAGTTACGTCAACAATCCAAAGTTTGAACTTACCGAGCAGCGGCGCGAGCTTGACTTGCTGGGTAAGATGGAAACGATTAAGAAGCAACGTGACGGATCGGACGCGCAGGTGGAAGGCGTTCTAAAGTCGATGGAAGTTGCTTACCGCATGCAGACCGAAGCTCCTGAGGTTTTCGACATCCGCAAGGAGTCCGAGGCGACCCAGAAACTCTACGGCGAAGGCTCGACCGCGCGCGGATGCCTGACGGCGGTACGCTTGGCCGAGAAGGGCGTGCGCATGACGCAGGTCTACTACGCCAAGGGCGATCCCTGGGACGCGCATGGCGACATCATGGCGCACAAGGTAAACGCCAAGAATTCCGACCAAGCTTTCGCTGCGGTGATCAAGGACTTGAAGGGCCGCGGGCTTTGGAAAGATTCGTTGGTGATTTGCGGGTCGGAGTTCGGTCGTACCCCGGTGCGTGAAGTGGGCGGCGGTGGCGGCAACGTCAAGCGCGGTCGCGATCACAATCCATTCGGGTTTACGATGTGGCTGGCCGGCGGTGCCGTCAAAGGCGGCACAATTTATGGAGCCACCGACGAATTCGGATTCAAGGCCGTGGAGAAGCCTGTGCACGTCCACGACATCCACGCAACGGTTTTGCACCTGATGGGCATCGACCACACCAAATTGACTTATCGTTATAGCGGTCGCGACTTCCGACTTACGGACGTTAGCGGCAATGTATTGCATGAACTGATCGCTTAGTCGCGATCCACACCGTAGTTATCTGACTAACCCCTCCGTCCGGGGCCCGAACCACGCGTTTCTTCGGGATACCGTATATCCATTCAAAAACAATAAATTACTTTCAGGGGTTAGTGTCTATGATGAAGCTCGTATTGTCATTCGCGATCGCCGGTTCTCTCGGCTTATTCGCACAGTCCAGTTCTTTGCAGGGAAGCGTCACAGACGTCCAGGGAGCAACGATTCCCGAAGCAGTTATCTCGATCGTCAACCAGGAGACCTCCTTGTCCCGGCGCTCGGTATCCAATTCACTGGGAGCGTATTCATTCGCACAAGTACCGCCCGGAACCTATCGCGTCGAGGCTCAAAAGCCCGGCTTCAAG